>VGML01000244.1 GCA_016866415.1 Bacteroidota bacterium
TAAAAAATGCGCAGATTGTTGCGAACGACATTGATACATTTCACCGATTTATTGATGCCAATATTCAAATTTTCAGTAAAAATAAATTTGAAGGTGTTTGTAAATTCCCTTATCGTGACAGGGACAATAAAGTGACAATTATTCCAATGAAGTCGATAAAAGGTGAAAGGTTATTAACCGTAGCGAACGGAGAAATTTCAGAGAGGGATAATTTCAAACTAAGTAAACAATTTGATTACTATGGAAAAATTGATGTTTATTCTAATAACAAGGGCTTAGTTCTTGATGGCTCTGCGCGATTAATCCATGCGTGCAAATATGATCGTTCTTGGATGAAATTTAAGGATACAATTGACCCCAAAAATGTTCAAATACCAATTGCGGAAAAATTAGTGAATACGAAAAATGAACGATTGGCTGTTGGGTTTCTTTGGCGTGATACGCCGAAAATGGATAGTCTGAGGATTTATCCAACGTTTTTATCGAAACAGGAAGGAATAAATGATCCGTTTTTGTTCTCGTCAAATGGCTACATTCAGTTCAATGACCGAGCAAATGAATTTCAAATTGGTTCAAAGAATCGACTGAATAAAAAAGATTCTCTTTCAAATTTGCTCACACTTCACCTTGGGACATGCTTTTTAACTGGATTTGGAGATATCAATCTTGGAGTAAATTATGGGGAAGTTAAAATCGATGGTTACGGTAAGGTTGAATACAACACAGAGGATAAAAAAACCAATATTTCTATGAATGCGCGAGTTTCTATGCCCGTTCCAAAGGATGTTATTGAAAGCTTAGGAAATAAATTGAAAGTTGTCGAGGAGTTTCAAGAACTTGATTTAAAGAGACCGAGTTATGGATTACAATTTAATTTTGCACGCTGGATAGGTGCTGACAAGGCGGAGGACATTTTCAAAGATTATGATGAAGATAAATTGAAGAAAATGCCAGATGGATTGGATCAAACATTCGTTTTGGCTGGGTTGCAATTGGAATCCTATGGATCTTCAAAAGGTGGAGGAAGAAAAATTGAAAAAGGATTGATTTCTAGACTGAAACAAGTTGGTTTGGTTAGTGTGAACGGTTCACCCGTGCTTAAAATGGTCGATCTCCAAATGTTTTTTAATCAAACATATTCTGACGAATTAGGTCAAAGCTTCTATTGGAATTTTTCAACTCCAGCCGATAAGAAATATTTTATGTATTACAGTATTGATAAAAAAGATGGAGATTTAGGTTTCTTTTCAAACGATGAAAGCTTCAAAAAAACGATCACCGATATTAAACCAGATAAAAGAAAGGCAAAAAATTTTAAATTTGACTTGATTGAGGATGTAAATGCATTAAATTTATTGTCAAAATTCAATGGTTACTTTTTATACAGATAATCTATGTTGCTAATTGGGTTAACAATTCTTGGTTATTTAATTGGTTCCATTCCAACCGCAATTTGGCTTGGTAAACGATTTCATGGAATTGATATTCGAGAGTACGGGAGTAAAAATGCCGGCGCTACTAATACGTTTCGTGTTTTTGGTAGAAAATTAGGTTGGACTGTTTTAGTTATTGATGTTCTAAAGGGGACACTTGCCGCATCCTTACCGCTTTTTTTTGAATCTTTTTATATGGGATTTAAAGATGAACAGTTAATTCTTCAACTTACAACCGCTTTCGCAGCTGTTTTTGGTCATGTTTTCCCGATTTTCGCAAACTTTAGAGGAGGCAAAGGAGTGGCAACCTCCTTGGGAATTGTAATTGGAATAAATCCTCTTGCCGCAGGAATTTGTTTAGTTATTTTTCTATTTGTTTTTCTATCATCTCGTTTTGTTTCACTTGGAGCTATTTGCGCATCACTATTATTTCCGATAGTGAGTTACTATGTTGTGGGAGATGACACGCGAATTATGATCATTTTTACAATTGTGCTTTCATCGTTGGTAATTGTAGCTCACCGAAAAAATATTTCTCGACTTCTGAAAGGTGAGGAGAATAAAATGAACCTTTTGAAGAAGAAGGCGTAATATTTGTAGAATAGAAAAGTACTTAATTCTTAAAATTTGATCAGTACAAAAAAAGGATTTTTATTACTCCTTCTTTTTGCTGTGTTTCATACGCATGTAATTGAAGCACAGAATGATGCTGCATTGGTTAAAAAAGCGAATATCGAGTTCCAATCAGGTAACTTCAGCGTGGCATTAAACGATTATCGCCAGTTGTTGTCAAAAGAGCCCAAAAGCATTGATTTTAATTTTAAATATGCTACTTGTCTTTATCATACAGACGACATAAATAAAGCGACCAAATATTACGATTTAATTCTCAATATGTATGATCCGCCAAAAGAGAGTTATTTCTACAGAGGTAAAATCTATCAAAATAATTATGATTTTCAAAAAGCGATTAAGGCTTTTGAAAAATATAAAAGTTTGCTAGGTAAAAAAGATGTCGATTTAGGGGCAGATATCGAAATAAATCATTGTAAAAATGCATTGCAATTCATCAAAGCGCCAGGAACGTTTAAAACTTTAAAAAGGTTTAATGAGGATAAAATTAACTTTTTTAAAAAGTATTCATTTACAAATCAATTTTATAATTTTTATACAATCGATGATGTTTTCGCCAAGCAAAATTCTAAAAGCAAACACATACCGACCTATGCCTTCATGCGTGGAATGAAATATCGTTTTTTCGCTTCTTATGGATCTAATACTGAATCGGGAAAAGACATTTATGTTCAAAAGAAAAATGTGAAAGATGAATGGGATGAACCAATTCGGATTGGGTCTGAAGTAAATTCAAATGCCAATGAAGATTTTCCGTTCTTTGATGAAGAAAAAGGTATTTTATATTTTTCTTCTACAGGACATAATTCAATGGGAGGATACGATATTTTCAAAGTAAATTTTGATTTAGCTACAATTACCGCCTCCAATCGTGAAAATCTTAATTTCCCATTTTCGTCTCCAAACGACGATTTGTTCTTGGTTCCTGACATGCAAACCAAAAATGCATATTTCGCCTCGAACAGAAATGGTCAACTTGGTAAAGTTGAGGTTTTTTATATCGAACTTTCAGAGAAACCAATTGAACTAACTTTCATATCAGGTAAATTAACAGATCAAATTGATGAACTCAACAAAAGCGTGCAAATCAAAATTGTTAATGAGCTTTCTAAAGAGGAATTTGGACCTTTTTATTCGGATGAAGATGGAAATTTTTTAGTTTCAGTGCCAAAAGAAGGAACGTACAATTTTCAGATTAAAGTTTCAGGATCCTCGAAAGAATTTAGCGAAACGGTAGAAATCCCAAAAATTAGTGATTCTAAAAAGCTAAATCAGGAAATTCTTTATTCGATGCAAGATTCAAAGGAGAACTTGGAAATAATT
>VGML01000245.1 GCA_016866415.1 Bacteroidota bacterium
TGTTGGACTAAGTCCTTTTCACTAATTAATTCAAGATGAGAGTCTTTGTAAAAAAGATAAAACTTGCGCATGGCAAACAAATTTGAACGAGAAAAGCCATTTATTTGTATCATTCCAATTTTTAAATCCTTGGCCATTTTTTCCACAATTTTACTTCCCCATTCGTTTTCAATCTGTTTCTAACTATACTTTCTCCAATTAATTAATTGGGAATTAACACTAAGAGAGGCTCTTAACTGGGCTCTTTGGATTTTGTCTTTCAGTTGTTTAATCCAGATTGAATAACTTTCTATTTCATCTAACATTCCTTATTTTTATACTTAAGTTAGCTAAAAAATTCGAGAAAATCCATCAATGTTCAATCAAAAAGTGATCATTAAACCCATTAAAACAAAAATTCCCCCACCGTTTTTCAACAAGATGAGGGAATGCAGCGGTGTTTTAAGTTTTATTGTAAAACTATCTTCCTAACAGTTACGGTATTATTTTGCGGATCAATAAGGTGAACAAAATACAATCCATTTCCTGTCCATGTGCTCAAATCGACATAAAACTGGGCTTGGTTTATAGCACTTTGGAAAATTTGTTGTCCGGCATTGTTTTCGATTTTAATGCTGTATCCTGCCATTGCCGCAAAATTCCCATTATCTATGGTAATATGGTCACTTGCCGGATTTGGGTAAATCAAAATCGTGTTCTCGTTAATTGGTGCAGGCAAACTTAACGTAGTATTTTTGATACGTGTGTCCATCAAGGTAGTTAGAACTGTATCGTAAACTGTCAAGCTGTTAAAAAACCACGGTGAATACGATAAAATCATTGTTTTAGGTAGGTTATTCAGAGCGCCTTGTCACGCTGGAATTGAGAAGCATGTGGTTTTGGATGACGATACCAAAGAATTTTGTGCGGGAGTTATCAATTCAAATTAATTAGAATTTGAGTTTAAAGCACCTATTTACGCAGTTTTGAAGCATGATCCAACATTGAATTTAAGTTTGGCTTTTTACCATAAAAACCGATGGAAAAACGCGCAGTTTGAGTCCGAAATGTTGATTTCTAAAGCTTTGGGAATGAAAAATGTTTTTCATCGTTACAAAAACGGGTTATTTCAATGAGTTCATTTATTTTCAAATAAAACACCTTGTCAATTTGAAAAATAAATCATTCTATTATGCCTACTTACAAAATGACTTGTATTGCTTCAAAATCAGAATCATTTCCGTTTAGGCTTTCTTGCTTTCCAACTTTCAATTGCTTTTTTGTAGTAATCAACCTGAGCCTGTCGGTGAGGGCCAGCAGGTTTAACCGTTCTTGCTCCTTTCAATTGATTTTTTAATCTCTCAAGGTCTCTTTTCCAGGATTCCAATTCTTGTTGGTAACTCATTTCTATTCTATTTTATATTAAAATTAAAAAATTCTCTCAAAAGTCCCAACCGATAATTTGAATTGAGGCTTTTGCAGCGGTTTTGAATTAAAAAAATCAAATGTTTATTTCTTTTTAATGAGCGATCCTGCAAGTAAGTAAAATGCGATTAGACTTAAAATAGAACTCGCAATCCAAAAATTAGTTGTAAAGATTAGTGAATCCTCTTCGATTGAATCATTGTTTTGTGCTGGAATCGAAACCAATCGATAATTGAAATTTCGTCCAAAGGTGAAGAAATCCCACCAGGAGGTTGCTTCCAAACATTCTATTTTAAGTAGTAATTCCTTTCCGCCAACAATTTGACTAATTCCTTTTTGTTTTGAATTACAATATAAACCTCCAATATCCTTGTGATCAACGAGTATTTTTTGATTAAATGGGCCGCTTGTTTCAAACCAAGATGAATGATAATGTCCATTTTCTATAGAAAGTATTTTCACCTTTTGAACTAAAGGATCTGGAAGATGTGTTTTTGTTGCATTCCAAAAAACGATTGCAAAACAATATAATACAAACAGGATTGAAAAATAAGATTTATTCGCTTTCTTCATGGTAAAGTTTTTAGTCCAAAATTTTATAATGGCCATTGCCAAATTAATGAATCAAGATTATCATTGAGATAGTCCATGGCATGCTCTAAAGAACAACAATCGTGTAAACCATCAGCTTGGAAAACTACCTCTTTTTCTAATATTATCTTGTTACAAACGATACAATTTGTTTCAACTATATTTTCAGACTTGAAGATAGTTCCCTCTTTTCCGTTTTTTAATTTTTTATAAATGGCTGTTGACATGTGAAAACTAAGTTAGATTCTCCTTATTTTAAAGCGGTTATTTATAACTCATTAATTCTTTTAATTTTCTGCCATAAGCTTCTACTGGCATTCCTTGAATTGCAAAATGTGGAGCAATAAAGGCATCAAATAATTTTTCTTCAAAGGATATCGAAATCTTTTCTATCTCATATTCATTTTTAGTCAATTCACCATTCACTTTTTTAAGTCTGAAACGATGTAACTCTTTTTTTGTGATGAAGGGAGATAGAATTTGAGAAAAAACTCTACCTCCAAAAATCACACCAGTTCTTTCAACTGATGAAATCAAATTTAATATTAATTCAATGTATTTATCTAATTCAGATTTCGGGATTTTTGTGTAATCAAAATTGGGCGATCCAAATGGAATTAACTCAATCTGCAGTTTTTGATCCACTACATTCTCTAAGTTTTGAAAAACATTCGGCGAATTCAAATCAATTATCTCCAAAGGCCTAAAAAATCGAATTAACTTTTGATCAAACTTAGACTTGAAATCTCTTTTTGAATCTTCACCGTAAACGTTTTTACCATAATTTGAATAAAAATCTATGTAGTAATCTGATGATGCTTTACTCTTATGGAAAAAATCACTTTTTTCACGTTTCGGGTTTAGTTGTATCATTACTAACTTAGCATTTAAATTCCCCGTAAAGAAATGAGGATTACCAGTATCAAAATAATCTTCTCCAACTCCCTTGTTTAGATTTATTGCTGATTGACAGACGCCATTATTAATCCATTCTTCGTAATTGTTTTTTAGGAAACGAAGGTATTTGTCCACAGGAAATCTGAAATTATTTTCTATTAAATAATAAACTTGTAAATAACCTAAGAACTCTTCTTCCAATCTTTCTCTGCAAACCTCCTCTTGTTGTAGGAATTCCTGTTTTTCTCGAAATACTGTTCCTAAATCCGGAAATTCCTAAAAGTCTTTTCCAAGAAAAGCTTAAACCCAAACAAGGTGAGTAACTAAGATAAATTATGTTTTTTTAATTCCTTTTGAGTTAACCATCCATCTTTGATACTGATCTTATTAATCTCATCGATTGTAAGTGACTTTTTACTGTCACCAAGACGGTATGCACTGGTAGCATCATTAGGATAATATACAATTTCAATGTTCTTTACCGATAGTGCTTTTT
>VGML01000246.1 GCA_016866415.1 Bacteroidota bacterium
ATAATTTTCAATTAGATTCGCTATTATGGAATTTTATCGGATTTACAAGCTCAAACCAACTTACGTCAGAACAATCATTTCCTGGAGGTGGTTCGATTAATGGCGATTTAACTTTATGGTCGAATGTTGGATGTGAATTTGAATTTCCATTTCAATTTGAAATAGAACCAAGTGTTGATTTACCTGAATTACAAATTCCGAACGTGATAACAGCTAATAACGATGGTATTAACGATAAAATCGAAATAAATCCTTTGTTCGAAAACTGTTTTACTTATGAGTTAACAATAGTGAACCGATGGGGAATAAAATTATTTACAAGCACTTCATCTTCTCAACCTTTTGAGGGTAAAGACCAAAATGGAAATGAGCTTGTTCCAGGTGTTTATTTTTATACCTTATCAAGTGATCAAGGAGAGAAACACGGGTTTATAACCATTATTAAATAATAAATCATTAAAATTAATTTTGAAACGAGTTGTTGTTGGTCTTTCTGGTGGAGTTGATTCAAGTGTTGCGGCTCATCTATTGATTCAGCAAGGTTATGAAGTGATTGGTATGTTTATGCGGAATTGGCACGACGAAACCGTGACACTTTCGGACGATTGCCCTTGGATTGATGATTCAAATGATGCGTTATTAATCGCTCAACAGCTTGGAATTCCATTTCAAGTGATTGATTTGAGTGAAGCATACAAAGCCAGAATTGTTGATTATATGTTTCGCGAATATGAAAGTGGTCGCACCCCGAATCCAGATGTTTTATGCAATCGGGAAATTAAATTTGATGTTTTTCTAAAGGCGGCTATGGAGCTTGGGGCTCATTACGTTGCAACAGGTCATTACTGTCAGAAAAAAGAATTTGAAGACGGAAGTTTCGGTCTAATAGCAGGAAAAGATAAAAACAAGGATCAGTCGTATTTTTTGTGTCAGATTTCGCAACAGCAACTTGCAAAGGCGTTATTTCCTATTGGCGATTTAGAAAAATCAGAAGTTCGGGCTATTGCTAAAGAAATTGGTTTGGTGACAGCTGAAAAAAAAGATTCTCAAGGTCTTTGCTTTGTTGGAAAAATTAGTTTACCAACTTTCCTTCAACAGCAATTGAAACCGAAAAAAGGAGCTGTAATTGAAATTCCCGACGATTTTGAGCAATTTGTGAAATACAATCGAATTGAGCCATCAATAGAAAATGTTGAAGTTCTCTCCACTCCTTTTAAATATGCACCAAACGACGGAATTCAAGTCACTGAGCATCAAGGCGCTCATTTTTATACGATTGGTCAGCGAAAAGGACTGCATATTGGAGGTCGACCTGAACCTAGTTTTGTAGTCGGAATTGATACAGACTCCAATATCGTCTTCACTGGTCAACGAGAAACACATCCTGGATTGAATAAATGGGCTTTAAAACTAAAAAAAGAATCATTGAATTGGATTCGAACAAATAACCTCGATTTATCGATTGGTTTGGATTGCTTGGTTCGTATTCGCTATCGTCAACACCTACAAAAAGCAAAACTCATCCAAAAATCGGATGAGTTTTATATCTTGTTTGCCCAAAAACAGCGGGGCATAACCCCAGGACAATTTGCTTCTTGGTATATTGATAATGAACTGATTGGGTCAGCTGTTATCAACCATTAATTCATATTAACTGAAAAGAAAATTGTTTCAGCTTGGCTATTGTTTGAATCCGAATTTTTAATTGTATCCAAAAAATCTGCAACTTCAAATACGTTGTACGGACTTTTAATTCCAAGTTCACGGTGCTTTGATAATTTCATTTCAGCGTTACGAACCGATTTATTTTTTAATTTTTGAATGTAAGTTGTCATAATTTAAATGTTAATTATGAGCATAATACGCCTCAAAGAATTTTGGGTTTCAAAAAAAATATAAATCGAGAAAATTAAATTGAAAAGACTTCTTTGAAACGAATGGCTTGACGCCTTGAAATTTCCACTTTTTCACCTTTTGATAGTTCTACTTTCAAGCCTCCATTAAACCATGTTTCTATTGCGTCTAAGTGATTTAATTTAATGACAAACTTGCGATTAGCCCGAAAAAAATATTCAGGATTAAGACGTGATTCAAAATTATTTAAAGAACGTAAAACCATTGGTCGAAATTGATCAAAATAAACTTTCACATAATTACCATCTGATTCCATCATACGAACCCGACTCAGTTCAATGAACCAACACTTTTATCCGTCCTTGATAAATACTTTATCGTTCGGATCTAAAAGTTTGTTCAGATGTGATGAATAATCAAGGTTATTAAACTCTTCATGTTCAACTGAAATCCGTTTATTCGCTTGACTTAATCGATCAGAGTCGATTGGTTTAAGAATATAATCGATTGACTGTAAATCACAAGCTTTAAGAGCATATTCATCAAATGCAGTAATAAAAATGACCTGAGTAACATCATCCAATTGATTTAACATTCCCCGTCATACCTGGCATTGAAACGTCTAGGAAAATTAAATCTGATTTATGCAGCCTTATCTTCTCAATGCCCTCTTCTCCATTCTGTGCTTCATCAATAATCTCAATTTCAACAAATTCTGCCAGTAAAAATTTTAATTCTTCTCTTGCAAGTCGCTAGTCGTCAATGATTATGGTTTTAATTGCTTTCATTAAATTTTAAAAACTACCTCCAAAAATTTCTTTTATTAATGGATTCTAAGAATTTCTTTCTTTTTCGTTCTTTTCCCATTGCAGCGACACCTTCCACATTTCCAGTCCTTTCCTCAAGCTTGTCCCAAATAAAATTACATTTCTTACAGTGAAGTGTCTTAGCTTCTAATATCATTAGTGGACCTCCTTTCAAATTATAATCTTGGAAATTTACTACTCTTGAAGACTTTTCATCGTAACTATTGTAAGACAACGATAGTTGGTCTTGATGAATTTAAAAACCTACATCGATTAAAACATCATTTAGCAGCAAAACGTAAAAAAAACTAATATGAGAAATCTATTTTTGTGCATTTTAACGCTTATTATCGTCAAGAGCAGTTTTTCTCAAAAAATAATAAGCAATCAAAATCATGCTTGGATTTCCTATTTAGGAAATCATCGAATTACCAACAAATTTGGAGTCCATACAGAATATCAATGGCGCAGAGCCGATGGTTTTCAAAATTGGCAGCAATCGCTTTTACGTTTTGGTTTGGACTATTATGTGAATCCAAATGTTAGTGCAACTGTAGGTTATGGTTGGATTTTTACTTTTCCTTATGGAGAACAACCTATTGGACATGATTTTCAAGAACATCGGATTTGGGAACAAGTAAACCTGAAATCGAAATATGGGCGATTTGAAATTCAACATCGTTATCGCTTGGAACAACGATTTCTTGAAAATTGGTTAATTGG
>VGML01000247.1 GCA_016866415.1 Bacteroidota bacterium
AGTGTTATTAATTTTATTGAATTGTATTAACATAAACTTTTACTTGCAACTTATTTTTTACTATTCAAAGTCATTATAATTCTGTTCTGTTTCTATCAATTGATCCAACTCTCTTTGCACATCTTTCATGGATTGATCAAATTCATTTTGCGCATCGATTGAGGATTGACAGTCTGGGTGATTTTCATTCGATTTACTCGAATAACATGATAATTCATGTCTCATATTTTTTCGCAAGAAAAGCAAGTATACATCATAGGATACATAATCGCTTTACAATCTTTACAATATATCGAATTTACATTTTGTCCGTCTTGACACCAAATTAGATTGTCGCTGTTACAGTCTGGACAAAATAGAGCCATCTTTTCTTTACAAACAGGACAGTCATACTTTAGATTTGCGTGATCAAAAGTTTCTTGGTCTACTCGAGAACTATCCCCGCATGAAAGAATGGTGGCAGAAATTAGAAAAATTAAAACAATTTTTTTTACAATAAACATGCTTCTGATTTGATACTCAAATTTAGTATTTAATCTGAAAAATAATGCGTATTGAATTTACAATCCACATTCTTTCGTTAAATACTTCCAAAATTCTTTCAATAGAATGATTATGTTTCTTATACTTTCGTAACATGTCAGAAAATGCAGAAGAACAAGGGAAAAAAGGTTTGCGAACCAGCTACATTTCAACTGTGATTGGAATTTCTTTGGTTTTATTTATGATCGGAATGGTTTTAGGAGGTGTTTTTGGATTGCAAAGTGTTCAGAAACAAGCCAAAGAAAGTCTTCAAGGCGATATTTTCTTTAAGTCTGAATTGAATGATGCCGATATCAAACAAGTGGAACTTCAACTCAAATCGTGGAAAGAATTTAAAGATGTTTATTTCGTATCTCCAGAGCGAGCAATCAAGGAATTTGGTGGAGAGAGTCAGAATGAACAGGAAATGCTAGCAATTTTTAGCGGTGAAAATCCGCTACCACCAACAATCTGTTTTAATCCAAATGAATCCTATGCGAATAAAAAAGGAATGGAGGGCATCAAAAAGAAATTATTTAGAAAGTTTAAAGAAGAAATTGATGAAGTAAATTATGATAAATCAACGGTTGAAAATGTAAATCTTGGCTTCAAACAGTTTGTACTGTTGTTTTTGTCCGTTGCACTTTTACTTATAATTATTGCTGTTGCGATGATAAACAATACGATACGTCTGGCACTTTATTCTAAGCGATTTACGATAAAAACAATGCAATTAGTCGGCGCAACTAGTTCCTACATTCGAAAACCATTTTTGTGGCAAGCAGTTTTACAAGGTGTTGTATCTGCAATAATTGGTTTAGCACTATTACTTACTGTTTTTTATGCTTGGAACAACGTTTTGATTTCATTTGAAATAAGCTATACTTTGACTACCTTTTTTATGCTTGTTGGTTCGATGCTGGTAATTGGAATTTTTATGACCTTGATTTCAACTTGGTTTGCTTTAAACAAGTATCTTCGTATGAAATTGGATGACTTGTACTAGGAATTCCTATTTTTGCTAAAAGAAATGAATCATGAAGAATCCTATCGAACATTTTGGTTTTGATCCGAAGAATTACAAATGGCTTTTTATTGGTTTAGTAATCAATGTTTTAGGTTATATTTTAATGATTGGTGGAGGAGCGGAAACGTTGAATGAATTCAAGGAAGAGGAATTATTCAGTCCAATAAGAATTACGCTTGCTCCAATTTTAATTGTTGGAGGATACGTGATTATTCTTTTTTCAATAATGAAAAGACAACCTTCAAATGACAATTCAATAGCTGAGAATAATTTGAAAGAGGAAATTTCTTCCACTTCGAAAAAATCTAAATAATCAACATGTCATTTCTCGAAACGATCATTTTAGCCTTAATTGAAGGTCTTACCGAGTTTTTACCAATTTCATCAACGGCTCACATGATTTTTGCTAGTTCCATAATGGGAATTGAATCCGATGAGTTTGTAAAAATGTTTCAAGTATCTATTCAATTTGGCGCTATCTTGGCTGTTGTTGCCTTATTTTGGAAGAAGTTTTTTGATTTCAAATCCTATCAATTCTACATTAAATTGGCAATTGCTGTTATTCCAGCTTTGATTTTAGGCAAATTGTTTGATGATAAAATTGAAGCAGTTCTTGAAAAACCGATTCCAATCGCCATTGTATTGATTCTAGGTGGTGTTGTTTTTCTTTTCATAGATCGATTATTTAAGAAATCAAGAATTAATGAGGAGGAAGACATTAGCATCCAAAAGGCAGTGACCATCGGATTTTGGCAGTGTTTAGCTATGATGCCAGGAACGAGTAGGGCAGCAGCATCGATTATTGGTGGAATGCAACAAGGGTTAACCCGAAAAATGGCAGCCGAATTTAGCTTTTTTCTGGCTGTTCCGACTATGTTAGCTGTAACGTGTTATTCCGTTTTTCTGAAAGATTGGAATTACAAAGGAATTGAGCAAAAAGGATACGAAATGATATTGTCGAGCTCTGAAAACATTACCTCGTTCGTGATAGGAAATGTTTTGGCATT
The DNA here is from genome assembly GCA_016866415.1 of Bacteroidota bacterium. Taxonomy (GTDB): domain Bacteria; phylum Bacteroidota; class Bacteroidia; order Flavobacteriales_D; family Crocinitomicaceae; genus UBA952. The sequence continues at coordinate 2,557 of VGML01000247.1, forward strand.
TGTAGTAGCTGCCTTTGCAATAAAGTTTTTCATTGATTTTCTTGCGAAATATGGATTTAAAATTTGGGGGTGGTATCGAATTTTAGTTGGAGCAATTCTTCTGATTTATTTTAGCATTTAATGAATTTTAGAGAAGGTGCAACCATCCTTGTTGACAAACCTTATGGTTGGACGTCCTTTGATGTTGTAAACAAAATCCGTTGGAATCTTAAAAGAAAATTAGGGGTCAAGAAAATTAAGGTCGGCCATGCAGGCACACTTGATCCATTGGCTACTGGCCTTTTAGTTATTTGCATTGGTAGGCACACGAAGTTAATCGAATCACTAACAGGTGCCCCAAAAACTTATTCAGGAACTTTTTTGTTGGGAAAAACAACAATATCTTTTGATCTGGAAACCCAATATAATGAAGAATTGCCGACAGATCATATTTCAACGGATTTAATGGAACGTGTACGCGAATCATTTTTGGGAATTCAAATGCAAACACCTCCCATCTTTTCAGCAAAACAAATTGATGGTAAACGAGCATACGATTTCGCACGAGCTGGAAAGGAAGTTGTAATGAAACAAGCTCAAATTGAAATCAGTCATTTTGAATTAAATTCTGTTCGTTTCCCAGAAATTGATTTTAAAATAAGTTGTTCGAAAGGAACTTATATTCGCTCGATTGCCAATGATTTCGGTCAAAAACTTAATTCAGGTGCTACCTTGATTGCTCTAAGAAGGGAAGCGTCTGGTGATTTTCATATTCGAGATTCTAAAAAAGTTGAAGAATGGATTGATTTTATCAATGATTCCATTTAAATCGGTTTGGTAA
>VGML01000248.1 GCA_016866415.1 Bacteroidota bacterium
AAAAAACAGGAAGTCCAAAAACGGCAGGCTCCAATATATTGTGTAAACTTCCTGAAAATCCACCGCCCACAAAAGCTACTTTTCCGAAAGAATAGGCAGTTGATAGGTGTCCGATCGTATCTAAAATTAATACTTGTTGATTTGAATAATCGTCCGCAAACGAAGTAAATCGAACAGCTTTTTTTTCCAATTTTAGGTGAAGTGATTTAATATTTGTTTCAGATACATTGTGGGGAGCCAAAATCACTTTTTGTGTTTTGTTTTCAGATAAAAAAGAGATTAAAATTTGTTCTTCGGGCGACCAACTGCTACCGAATATTATAGCCTTATCTTTACCTAAAAATCGGTCAAAAATGTCAAATTCAACATTGCTTTTAGACTTTTCAAACAACATTTTATTTTCCAAAACTCGATCGAATCGCGTGTCACCGATGATTTCATGATTATGAATTCCAATTTGATTCAATAATTCAGTAGTCTCCTCATTTTGAACAAAGAAGTAATCAACTCTTTTCAAGGCATTTCGAAATAAGCCACCATACCATTTGAAATAAATCTGATTCGATCTTAGGATAGTTGCAACTGAAAAAATAGGAATTCCTTTATTTTTTGCTTCATTTAAAATGTTCGGCCAAAATTCATATTTGACGAAAAAGCCAATTCGAGGATTGAGTAGACTCAGAAATTCCTTGGCATTAGATCGGGTGTCAAATGGCAAATAAAAAGCAAAATCAACAGGATTTTTTCGTTTTTGATAATGCAAATAACCCGACGGCGAGAAAAAAGTAACTACGATTTGGAGTGACGGATTTTTAGCTTTTATCAAATTCATGTTAGGCAAGCCCTGATCGAATTCGCCCAAAGAAGCGCAGTGAAACCAAATTATCGGTTTATCTTTTGGGATTTCTTCAATTGCTGATTTCCAATTCTTTCGCCCCTCCAAACCCAATTTTAATTTCGGATCAAAAACTGAGATTAGTTTTAAAATCGGAAGAAAAATAGTCAGGAGTGTGTTATACAAAAACAACATTAATCGATGTAATAGTCTTTGGGCATTCGACGATAAAAAGGGATGTACCAACCAACTCGAAAGCCAAATTGTATATCCAATCTTGTTTTTGTTGAAACAAGAACATCAGGTTGGTCAAAAAAGATAGTCCTACGATTTTTTGTCAAACCTTCTTGTAAATAAAATCCGCCATAAAAATTCCAAGCCCCTGAATTTGCAAGAAAAGAATAACCTAAAAATTGATGAAAATTAATCCCTGTTGTCAAGCGATCGTAACCTTTTTTGTAATCCAATTCGAGACTAGGTACAACCTGGTCATTTGTTTCAATTCGAAGTCGATGCAATAAATATCCCGCACCAAAGTGAAAAAGAATTCCAGAATTTGAATTTGGACTTAAAACCGGAAAAAGTTTTCCAAAAGAAACATTGGTATTAACACCTCTTGGATAAACAAGCACAACAGCAACATCGCCATTAATATCCGTAATCTTACCGTTTTCATCTACCAAATGATCAAAAAGTCCGGTCATTCTGGTTTGATTTCCAAACATAAAGTTGCCGTCAAAACTCATGTACCAATTCTTTGCGGTCTTATATCCAGCAGATATTCCAACATGATTCATATAACCGTATCGATCAGCCAAATCACCCGCCGTGAAATTACCACCATAATGAACACCAATTAATGGTGTAGCAATTGAAGAATCTCGCACATTTCGTTGAGCTACTGTCAATTGAAAAGTAGAAAAAATCAAGAACAATACTAATGAAAATAACTTCATAAATCCAAAGGTAAAATCTATTTTTAAATGAATCGAATAAATAAAAACAGTTTTAATAGACTCATTATTGCATTCATTGCCCTTTTTCAATAAAAATCGCACCTTTAAACAAATGAATTTCTGTAACTTTGCATTTCCAATATTCATTAAATGAAGAAAATTCAAATGGTAGATTTAGTTTCTCAATATGAGAAAATTAAGCCTGCAATTGATTCCGCGATTCTCGATGTAATTCAAAACGCCCAATTCATCAATGGTCCTGAGGTAACTGCCCTTAAAGAAGAATTAGAACAATACTTGGGTGTAAAACATGTGATTCCTTGTGCAAACGGAACAGATGCGTTGCAAATTGCAATGATGGCTCTAGACTTAAAGCCTGGAGATGAAGTAATTACACCATCTTTCACTTACATCGCGACAACAGAAGTTATAGCGTTACTTGGATTGAAACCCGTATTTGTTGAGGTTAATAAAGATACGTTTTGTGTGAATGCTGAAGCGATTGAAAAAGCAATCACTCCTAAAACGAAAGCAATTGTTCCTGTCCATTTGTATGGTCAAGCGGCTGATATGAATGCAATTATGGAAATTGCCAAAAAACAGAATCTATTTGTTATCGAGGATAACGCGCAAGCCATTGGTTCTGATTATCATTTAACGGACGGTTCCGTTGTAAAAACAGGGACAATCGGAGATATTGGTTGTACTTCTTTCTTTCCATCAAAGAACCTCGGATGTTATGGAGATGGTGGAGCGATTTTTACGAATAATGATGAATTGGCAGAAAAACTTAGAATGATTGCTAATCACGGACAGAGTAAAAAATATTACCACGATGTTGTGGGCTGTAATTCGAGATTGGACAATATCCAAGCAGCTGTATTGAGAATTAAATTAAGACAGTTGGACAACTACATCGACTCGCGCAGAAATGTTGCAGATTATTATGATGGTTTTTTCGGGCCAATGAAAGGAGTTCAAATTCCTTTTAGATCGCACGATTCCAAGCACGTATTTCACCAATATACCCTGATTTTGGATGGTCACAATCGTGATGGTTTGAGTGAATATTTGGCATCGAAAGATATTCCGTCGATGATCTACTACCCAGTTCCCGCGCATCGTCAAAAGATGTTTGCTTCTTTCGGAAGTGCAGATACGAACCTACCTACAACAGATTGGTTAACGGAGCGCGTTATTTCTTTGCCGATTCACACGGAAATGCAAGAAGAACAACTTGAGCGAATTACAAATTCAGTTGCTGAATTTATAGGTTAATACAGGAGAGGTATGAAAAAAATAGCCGTTGTAGGGACTGGATATGTAGGACTTGTTACTGGGACCTGTTTTGCCGAAACAGGCAATATAGTAACTTGCGTCGATATCGATGAAAAGAAAGTCGAAAAAATGAAGCAAGGAATTATCCCAATTTATGAGCCAGATTTAGACACCCTTTTCGAACGAAATATCAAGGCAAATCGATTATCTTTTACAACCTCTTTGGAGGAAGGGATCAAGGATGCCGAAATTATTTTTCTTGCACTACCCACTCCTCCCGGAGAAGATGGTTCAG
>VGML01000249.1 GCA_016866415.1 Bacteroidota bacterium
GTCATGAAAAATCCATCACCTTCTGCATAGTATGCGTTCTTACCATATTCAGTTAGATTACCTTTTTTCGGATTAACAGGCAAGAAGAAAACTAAAATGAGCGGAATAGCCACAAATCCAACCATTTGCCATAAACCCGATTTACTTCTATTCTTTAATGCACCAAATAGCATAAAAAGACCGGTAAATAAGTAGACATGAATTAATGTTGGAACAAGTGACGTGAGGGCAAAAATGATCGTATTTTCTGAATTCGTTTGAGCATTCTCAGGACTTAACCAACCCGAAATAAAAACATAAAGAAAAAGAATTGCTAAAATCTTGACAACTAAATTTTTAACTAGAGCAAACAGTATGGAACTGAATAATGCAAAAACTAAAAGTTTATCAAACAAGTTCATTTCGACGAAGGAATCATATATATCGATGCTAACACCGAAATCCTTCGAAAAAGCTGCTAAAGATAGAAGCACACCTACAACAAGAAGTACAATGAAATCGTATTTTCCTTTAGAGAAATAGTTTCGATCATGTAACCAACTGATTTCTGTCAAATAGTGCAACGGACCCAAATAAGCATAAGCTAATAAAAACGTTTCAAAAGGATAAAAATAGGCACATACAGCGGTAATAAACATCAAGCCTATGTTCGAAAAATTGATTTTGTCGTCGCTAGATAATTGCATAAGATTCATTATTAAATTAGTTTTGAGCTAACTCTGATTAATTTCCAATACAAATATAATTAACCTCAGCGAGAATTGTTTTTTAATCATCATTTTACATGTCCTACTTATCAATCCATAAAATAACCTCCTCCTTTGAAGGAGGATGACCTAAATAATTCGATTTACTTGCTTTTTAATGCCAATTTGATTAAATTCAACTAGTGTATTAGAATAATCACTATTACAAAAACTTGAAAGAATTTGCACGCGAATTGAGAACAAAAACTGTTTCAAAAACTGAAAAATATATTTGGAAAGCTGTTCTTTCAAGAAAACAGACTGGAGAACGCTTTTTACGGCAGAAATATATTGATAATTTCATCGTAGATTTTTTCGCGTAAGAATTAAGATTGATTATCGAAATAGATGGCAGCACACATTTAAATAAAGGTAACTATGATTTTTTCAGGCAAACAAAACAGGAGAAATTGGGATATATAATTATACGATTCTCTGAAGGAGAGGTAATCCAAAATATTGATTCAGTGAAAAAGCGAATCGACTATGCTGTTATTTGTTTAAAACTTTCACCTACTTTAGCCCTCTCAATAAGGAAAGTAGATTTACTTTAAAAACAAAAAGCGCGAAGGATCAAACTTCTTAATCTTCCCTCAGGGAAGAGACTGATTTTTACTTCGTTTAAATTCATTACCCGACAAATTTCAAAACAACTTCATTTGATCTTCATCGTCCTCCTCTTTCATTGTCAAATCCCACTCCATTGTTGGTGCTTCGCCTTCTTCTTCTGAATCAATCAAATCGGTCTCTTCAGATTCTGAAAGAACAACTTCATCTTGTGGCCAAGGTTCTTTGCCTTCATCGATTGGATGGGTCAAGACAATTTCCTTCACTTTCAACTTCGTTATTTGATTTCCTTGCGCCTTCATTCCTTTGATATCAATCATATCAGCCAAATTCACCAAGTTATCAGGTAGATTCTTCGTTTCCTTTAGTAATTTATTGTAAACGATTTTAGCTTCCGGACGATAAGCTGTTGAGACTAAATCCATGTAAGAGCCTTCGCCTTCACTAATAAAAGAAACGCGCTTATCAGTTGTTACTTCACACAAAAATCGCTTGACAAAATGCAAGTCTTTCTCGGCATCAAAATATACAGTTGTGATTGGTCGATCTTGAATCCATTTTTCAATGTGAATCATGTCTTCATCGAAGTGTGTCGCTAAATCGAAGGAACTCAAACGGTATTCGCCATTTTTATAGAGCGTAAGGATTCTGTCCTCTCCTTTAAACGATCCTAAGAATTTACCTCGTCCTTCATCGTTGAGGCGACCGACAATGTTATCGTACCAAATTTTGCGGGCAGCCAACGTAGAACCACCCACCTCTTTCTGAACGATTTTCTGAATGATTTCCTTGGTCACTCGATTTCCAGCTGAGTTTCGTCCTTTGATTAACAATTCTCCCAAATCGACATCGAAACGCAAACGCTTCAAATGTGGTCGTGGACGCAATAGCACCGTAACCACTTCCCTCTCCCCGTTGGGGTGAACAGAGAAATACAACATCTTCGAACCTTTTGTTCCACGCGTTAAATCGTATTCGGTATCTCTTGTAATTGAATTCACGTAAAAACGTTTCATCATCGTTGCGCCACCAATTCCATCTTGGTAAAACAAATGATAAATGGTTCGGGTATCGCCTTTTTTCCAAACACTCGCGAAGATTAAATCCTTACCAACAAATTTCTTGTCTGTAACTTTCGTCACCATCATTTTTCCGGAGGCGAAGAAACAAATTATGTCATCAATTTCGGAACAATCGCTTACAGCTTCGTTTTTCTTCAAGCCGTAACCAATAAATCCTTCGTCATAATCGACATATAATTTACGATTGGCAATGATAACTTTGGTTGCACTGATCGTATCGAATACTTTAATCTCTGTTTTACGCTCTTTTCCAGCGCCAAATCGTTTTTTGAGATCTTTGTAATATTCAATGGCGTATTCGATCAAGTTTGCCAAATGCTCCTTAACGATTTTCATTTCCTCGTCAATTTTCAACAACGCTTCATCCGCTTTACTAGAGTCGAAACGTGTGATACGAATCATGGGAATTTGAGTCAATTTTTGCAGATCTTCGTCAACTATTTCTCGAATTAATTGCTTTTTGAACGGTTCAAAACGTTTGTATAGGTATTTGAAAAGGTCTTCTTTGTTATCGTAATGTTTGAAGTCAATATACCTCTCATTGTTGATGAACAACTTCTCCAAGGTTGAAAAATGCCATTGACGTTCTAATTCATCCAAACGAATTTCCAACTCCAATTTCAACAAGCGAACTGTGTTATCGGTGTTAATTTTCAAAATTTCAGAAACACCTAAAAACCTTGGTTTCTCACCATCAATTATAGATGAATTCGGAGAAATAGAAACTTCACAATCCGTAAAAGCATAAAGCGCGTCAATCGTTTTATCAGGGGAAACACCTGGGAACAAGTGAACGATAATTTCGGCATCCATCGAGGTATTATCCTCAATCTTTTTAATCTTGATTTTGCCTTTATCGTTTGCTTTGATCACTGATTCAATTAAAGAGCTAGTTGTCGTTCCAAACGGAATTTCGTGAATGATCAAAGTCTTGTTATCAAGCTTTTTG
>VGML01000250.1 GCA_016866415.1 Bacteroidota bacterium
CCACGAAATTATAAACGATGAAATTGACATCATTTTCCTTCCAAACGTGAAATTGATCGCTCAGTTTTTTACCTGCTTCGTAATTCGTTATTTTATTATAACTCCATTTCACATTTTTCCCGAGTCGCTTCAAATTCGCCTCCAAAAATTCTTTTTCATGCATGTTTTTACCGCCCTCATCTTCTTCATTTTTCCATAGATTTGGAAAACGTTTTTCAATTTCCGATGGAAGTAATCCAGCGAAAAAAGCATTTCGAGCGTAATGTGTGGCGGTTGGCAAAATCGAATAAACAATTTCTTCTTCTTCCTTATTGAAATACTTTGAGAAAATCGGTTCCAGCATTTTCCATTGGTCGTAACGCAAATTATCGATTACCAGAACGACAGACTTTTCAATTCCAATTTTCGGAGCGATTTTCTGTTTGACGACATTTTGAATCATCAAAGGTGCATCATCAGTTCCATTCAACCAATCAAGATAATTGTCTTCAATGAAATCTGCAAACGTGTGATTGGCCTCTTTTTTCTGCATTTCCAAAATTTGGCGCATTCCTGTGTCCTCGATGTTCTCAAGTTCCAATTCCCAATAAACCAATTTCGCATATAATTCTTTCCATTCATCTGCATCCAATCGGTCGTTGAGCATCATTCCCAATTGGCGGAATTCCTGCTGATAATTTGAATTTGTTTTTTGTGAAACAAGTTTTGAATGCTCCAAATTTTTCTTCAAACTCAAAAGGATTTGATTTGGATTTACAGGTTTGATGAGGTAATCAGCTATTTTACTTCCGATGGCCTCCTCCATGATATGTTCTTCTTCGCTTTTGGTAATCATTACGACTGGAACCAATGGATTTGTTTCTTTGATTTTCGACAAGGTTTCCAAACCAGAAATTCCTGGCATATTTTCGTCCAGAAAAATGATACTGTAATTGGTTTCATTGCATTTATCGATCGCGTCTGCACCATTTGTAACGGCATCCACAGCGTAACCTTTTGATTCCAAAAAGAGAATATGCGGTTTCAACAATTCAATTTCATCATCTGCCCAAAGAATTTTATCGACCATTTTCCTTTATTTTTAATAGTTTTGAATAAAATTTTAAAGTTACTCAATTGCGACCTAATTATAATCGAAATAACAAGAAGAAAATAGTTAACGATCCGGTTTATGGATTTATTTCAATTCCTGACGACATTATTTACGATGTAATCGAGCATCCATACATGCAACGTCTTCGTCGAATTATGCAATTAGGACTAAGTCACTTGGTATATCCAGGGGCCATTCACACGCGCTTTCACCATGTCTTGGGAGCGATGCATTTGATGGTACAAGCAGTCAATACATTGCGACGAAAAGGACATGGAATTACTCCTGAGGAAGAGCGGGCAGTTTACTTGGCAATTCTCTTGCACGATATCGGTCACGGGCCATTTAGTCACGCTTTAGAGTTTGATATTGTTTCTGGGGTGAGTCATGAAGACATTTCAGGTTTCTTTATCGAACGCATGAGTCGTGAATTTGGAGACGATTTGTCACGTGCACTTTTGATTTTTCAAAACAAATACAACAAGCCGTTTTTACATCAATTGGTTTCTAGTCAATTGGATATGGATCGTTTGGATTATTTGAATCGCGATAGTTTCTATTCGGGTGTAAGTGAAGGAATCATTGGAAGTGATCGCTTGATTGAGATGTTGAATGTGCATGATGGAAATTTGGTTCTCGAAGAAAAAGGAATTTATTCCATAGAGAAATTCATTGTGGCGCGTCGCCTGATGTATTGGCAAGTGTATTTGCACAAAACAGTTGTTTCTGCCGAATTCATGTTGATTCACACACTTCGAAGAGCCAAGGAATTGGTAAAATCCGGTGAACATTTGTTTGGAAGCGAACCCTTACAGTTCTTTTTGAAAAACGACATTACACATGCCGACTTCAAGTCGAACCCTGAAGTATTGTATTTCTTCGCACAACTCGATGATTTTGACATTTTAGGTGCAATCAAAGAGTGGCAGCGACATTCAGACAAGATACTTTCTACGCTTTCGCAGAGCATCGTGAATCGCCGCTTGTTTAAAATTGAAATTTCCAAAGAACCATTTACTCAAGCTCGTATCGACATGGAGAAAGAATTTACTCGTTCTTTGTTCGATTTGAACGGAAATGAAGTGGATTACTTCGTTTATTCGGACGTGCTTTCAAACAAAGCTTACAACCAAGACAAGCAAAACATCAACATGCTTATGAAAAACGGTGAAATCATCGATTTGACAAGGGCTTCTGACAATCTCAATATTTCAGCACTCGCTCAGCCGGTAGAGAAGTATTTCTTGTGTTATCCGTTGAAGAGGGGGTGAACGAAATTAGGTGGTTTAATTTATTTCAGCATTTTTTCTAATTCTTCTTTTCTTCTCGTTTTTCTATTGCCAATCCAATTTAAGGCTTGTTTTGCCAGTGATTTAGCTTGTTTGGTTGAATTGAGTTGAATTAACTTTTTGGCTGCAACATAAAATGCTTCTACGGGTAAATCATCTATGTCATTAGTTCTCAATTTTTTTGTTAGATCAATGATTTGTTTGCTAATTTTTTGAATAACAGCTGTGTCATTTGAAACATCATTATGGCATACATAGATGAGCTCAATGTTTTTCAGCCAACACATTTCATTTGTATTCAAGTTGCTCTTATCCAATTTATCTATCTCTGAATTATATCCATTTTGGGCATTACTATCTAAAAGCGAAAACAACCTATGTATCGTTGCTACAAGACTAGAAACAGTATTAATCTCTCTTTTTAAAACAATAGATTCATTAAAGCACTTGATTGCCTTTTTATCATTATCCATTTCAAAATAACAAACTCCTAAATTTACGAGCAATGCGCTAATTCCTTTCTTATCGTTTAGTTCTCTTTTAAGCTCAAGGGACTCTAAATAAAGTTTTTCAGCTTTTTCAAAATTCCCTATATCTTTACTCAAGTGGCCTAAAATCGCTAACGAGGCACATATTCCTTTTTTATCATCACTTTGTCTTCTTATTTCTAAAGCCTCTAAGTGAATTGTTTCGGCTTCTTCAATTTTATTTTTGTCCCGGTATAAATTACCTAAATTGAACAATGAGGAACTAATTCCCTTTTTATCACCAAGTTGTTTTTTGATTTCGATAGACTCCAAATAAAGTTTTACCGCTTTGTCAAAATCACCTTTTTCTTTATTCAAATGGCCAATAATGGCCAATGAGGTGCTAATTCCTTTCATGTCGCCAAGTTGCCTTCTTATGTTCAAAGCTTCCAATTGAAGTTTTTCAGCTTTTTCAATCTGTCCTTTATGCTG
>VGML01000251.1 GCA_016866415.1 Bacteroidota bacterium
TTACACTCAATCCACTGATGTATTTGGCAAGAAGCAAGGCAGATGAAATTTTAGCGAATTCCGCTGGTTGAATACCCATAGATCCGACACCAATCCATGCATGCGCACCATTGATTGCTGGCATAAACAATACAACGACAAGAAGACTCAGGGTAACGAGATAAATTGGAAATGCGAATTTTCGATAAATATCAGAGTCAATTAAAAAAACGAGAAGTCCCAGAAACAATGCAACAGCAAGCCAAATAATTTGTTTCCCATATTTTTCATCAAAACTAAAGAGACTTGGATTTTCTGGATTGTATGCAACCGAATAAACTGTTGCTAAACCCATTGTTAGCATCAACATGAAGGAGATGAACAATGGCCAATCTAGATGTGACACTAAAGTTTCGTCCTTTCTCATTCGGAAACTGTTTTATAGTTTGATAATTTCGCATCCAAAATACGTTGTTCTTTGGCTTTGTCCTTTATTTTTCTTTTCAGATATTTCTCAATAATTAAACTTGCGATAGGCGCCGCCCACGTTCCACCAAAACCAGCATTTTCAACGAATACAGCTATGGCAATCTTTGGTTTATTCATTGGGGCAAAAGCAATGAAAACTGAGTGATCCTCTCCATGAGGGTTCTGAACGGTTCCAGTTTTACCACAAATTGTAATATCCTCTAATCTCGCCATTCTTGCAGTTCCACCGTTTTCATTTACTACACGTCTCATACCTTCTATTACTGGATGAAAGTATTTCGAATCAACCATCGTATAATGTTTTTTTGAAAATTCTTTCAATGGACCCTTATTACCGATTGACTTCACAAAATGCGGAGTGTAAAACCAACCTTGGTTTGCAATAATAGCCGCAATATTTGCCATTTGTATTGGGGTGAGTTTCACTTCTCCTTGTCCAATGGATATGGATCGAATTGTAGAAAATGCCCATTGATGATGCCCGTACCATTTGTCGTAATATGCCGAATTTGGAATTAATCCAGGGCGTTGTCCAGAAACATCCACTCCCAAATCTTTTCCCAATCCGAAACTTGACATATACTTGTGCCAAAGATTTAATCCTATTTCCGCATCTGCAAAAATGCTGGATTTTTTGTTTTGTTGGATTATGCGACGAACAACGGCATAAAAATAAGGGTTACACGAGTATTGAACAGCCTCAGGAATATTTCTCGCAGACGAATGATTGTGGCAGCCAACAACGCCTTTGTCACATGCAAATCCTGAATTTTCATCAATTACACCTTCCTGCATTCCGATAAGTGATTGAACAAGTTTAAAAATGGAACCTGGTGGATACTCGGCTTGCAAAGGACGGGGAAATAAAGGCATGTTTGGGTCCAAGGCGAGTTCAGGATAGTTCAAACCAATGTTCCGTTTCCCAACTAATAAATTCGGATCAAAAGATGGCGCCGATACCATGCAAAGAATTTCACCCGAAGAGGGTTCGATAGCAACAATACATCCCTTTTTGTTCTGCATAAGCCTTTCACCATATGCTTGAATAATCATATCCATTCCCATTTTCATAGGATCAGCTTGCTTGGATAAGGTATCGTATTTTCCGTCGGCATAGGGTTCAATAGCATTATTCAAAGCAGATGTAACCACATATTTGATTCCTTTAACACCTCTAAGTTCTTTTTCGTAAAAACGTTCGATTCCTGATCGACCAATATTATTTCCAGGTTTGTAGAACCTATCCTGATCAATTTCTTCACGAGTTACTTCCGATAAATATCCTAAGATATTCGCTCCATTGGAGTAGGGATAATTCCGCATACTCGTAACTTCTTCGAAAAAACCCGGATAATTATCTAAATGAGGGGCTATTTTTGAAATTTCTTCCAATGTCAACTCCTTGATAAATGGGTATTTTCGAATCTTCTGATAATTCGATGTTCTTTTACCAGAATGCTTGTTATAATAAGTGCCTTCTCCACTTCGAATGTCTTTGAAGCGTTGTCGAACCTCTTCAACTGACCAACCTATTAATTTGGCAAATGAAGCAGTATCCAAATTTTTTATTTTCGCCTCACAAACCATAAGATTGTAATAAGTTCTATTCGAAACGATTTTACGCATGTTTCTATCGAAAATCACTCCTCTTGGTGGAATAATTTCTTTCCTTTTTTCGGCGATTTCTTGAGCTATCAAAGTCCAACTGTCGTCTACTACTTGCATGTAGAAAAGTCTAATGGTGTAAATCATCCCAACGAGTGCGATAAATGCAACGATAACATATCTCCTCGCGTCAAAATTCATTTCGTTTTGTACTTTTTAATTAAAAACGTTTGAAGGACAATACAAAGTAAATAAGAGATTATAACACTGAAAATGGTTTTCTGTAAGATTAACAGAAATTGGTCAAATCGGAATATTTCAATAAGGAAAAACCAAAAATGATGGATGAGAATTAAATAACCAAATACAAATAAAAACCAACGGTTGCCCATATCAAAAACCGTAGGTTCTTTTAATGGGTCGTAACCCTCCCTTGGACCATAGAATTTGAATATAATCGGCCGCGCGTATGCCATTAGAAGCAAAGAAGAAGCGTGCAAACCATAAGTGTTTGAGAAAACATCTATGATCATCCCAAGACTAAAGCCAAGAATCATTAATGTGAAAACACCAGTTTCGAAAGGCAATAACATAATGAAAAGAGGGTGAATCATCAGATGAATTCCAAAACCGATTTCAATTTGATTGAAAACAAGTGATTGCAATAGAGCTATTACAACAAAACGGATGCTATTTTTTACAATTACATTCATTATAAATCTTCTTCATCTTCATCCGGAGGGATTTGACCTTCCAGTGCCTTTTGCTCGTCAATTAACAAATTCTTAATGATGTATACACGCTGCAATGTTCTGAAATTCTCTGAAAATTTAACAACGACGTCCCAAAGCGGCTCGCCCTCAACTGGCTTTGTTTCGTAAACCTTTCCAACTGGCATTCCTTTCGGGAAAATCCCCGATCCACCTTTGGTTACGACACGGGACCAACGCTTAATTTTCAAGTCATTTGAGATACCAGTCACGGATCCTTTTTTTGGGTCATGCCCGTCCCATTTTAAAAATCCAAATAATCCAATTGGCTCAATGGTAACATCGATGTTGATGTCTTTTGTTAATACTGTTTTTACAACCGAATAGTGTTCGCTCACATTGTGAATGACACCTACTACGCCTTTATCAGAAAAAACGCCCATCTCTCTTTTAATGCCTTGCTTTGAACCAACATCAATGGTAAAATAATTATTTCTTCTGGTTACGCTGGAGTTAATCACAGTGGCTGGAATATACTGATATTGTTGTTTG
>VGML01000252.1 GCA_016866415.1 Bacteroidota bacterium
AAAATAGTTGAATCGCTTACGAATTACATTGGAGCTGATGCAGTTTTAATTACCGCTTCTACCTGTAGTAATGATGTGATCAGTCAGGCAGCTAAAATGTCTAGGAAAAGAGGACGTATTGTATTAGTAGGTGTAGTTGGATTGGATATTAAAAGAGATGATTTCTATAAAAAAGAATTGAGCTTTCAGGTCTCCTGCTCTTATGGTCCGGGTCGTTATGATGAAGACTATGAACAAAAAGGGGTGGACTATCCTATTGGATTTGTAAGATGGACAGAAAAACGAAATTTTGAAACCATTTTGCAGGCTATTTCAAAACGTCAAATTACCGTTACAGACTTGATCACCGAAAGGGTAGCTTTACATGACTATCTCAGTATTTATAATCATCTTGGTAAAGGGTCTATTGCTTCTATTTTAGAATATAGGCCTCAAGAGATTCAGGAGGCAAGATCCATTAAAGTTGTTTCCAAAAACTGGAAAGGAACCGGGAAAGGTGTTATTGGGATCATTGGTGCCGGTAATTTTACGAAGATGACCGTAATGCCTGCATTGAAAAATTCAGGTGCTCAATATAAATACATTTCCAGTGCGGGGGGATTAACTGCTACATCTTTGGCAAAGAAATATGGTATTGCGCAAGCAACGACTGATTACAGAATGATATTGAATGATCAGGATGTAGACCTAGTTATCATAACGACCCGACATGATCTGCATGCTAAAATGGTGACTGAGGTGCTAGAATCCGGTAAACACGTGTTTGTAGAAAAACCTTTGGCGATTGACTCCGAAGGATTGGCATCCATCACTAATACTTATAGTACGGCGAATAATGGGGCATCTGTTAATGTAGGATTTAACCGACGTTTTTCTCCTTATGCACAAAAGGCTAAATCATTGATTGGTGAGGCGGGCGCTGATTTGAATATGATCGCTACTATGAACGCGGGTTTTATACCTAAAGATGTTTGGGTACAAGATATGAAAACAGGTGGGGGGCGTATTATTGGTGAAGCTTGTCACTTTATTGACCTAATGCAATTTTTCTCAGGTAGCCAAGTGAGTGCGGTAGTGATGAGTGGTTTAGGGAAGAATCCGGAAGAAAATACGGATAATGCTATTATTACGCTTCGATTCGAAAATGGGGCACAAGGTGTGATTCATTATTTTTCAAATGGAAGTAAATCCTATCCCAAAGAACGAATTGAGTTGTATACACAAGGTAGAACCCTGGTGATCGACAATTTCAGGAAAATGAGTGGGTATGGATTTAGCAGATTTTCATCGATGCGATCAGGGTTGGATAAAGGGCATAAAACACAGTTTAAAACATTGGTAGAGAATATTAAAACAACAGGTCAGCCCCTGATTCCTTTTGAAGATATCATCAATACAACACAAGCTTCCTTTGCAGCATTGAAAAGTTTACGAACCGGCAGCTGGATTCAAGTACAATAATCATTACTTCTAATTATTTTCATGAACATTACATTAATTGCAGGCGCGCGCCCCAACTTTATGAAGATCGCGCCGATTATCGAAGCGATTGAACAACAAAAACAGAAAGGTAAGAGTATTGATTACCGTCTGATTCATACCGGTCAGCATTATGATAAGAACATGAGCGAAAGTTTTTTTGTTCAGCTGGGTATTCCTTCACCTCATGCGAATTTAGAGAGTGGTGGTGGAACGCAAGCGGAACAAACGGCCAATATCATGGTTCGTTTTGAAAAAGAGCTATTGGATCATCCAACCGATGTTGTATTGGTAGTAGGGGATGTGACTTCTACGCTTGCCTGTTCTATTGTAGCTAAGAAATTGAATATTGATGTTGTGCATGTGGAAGCAGGTATTCGTTCTTATGATATGAGTATGCCGGAGGAGATCAATCGCATGGTCACAGATGCGATTACGGATCATTTTTTCACTACCTCAGATGTGGCTAACCACAATTTACGAAAAAGTGGGGTGGCAGAAGATCGTATTCATTTTGTAGGGAATACGATGATCGATACCTTGCTGAAACAATTACCCAATTTCCAACAACCCTCTATTTGGAATGAGGCGGGATTAAAAAGTGGGGGGTATTTTGTATTAACACTCCATCGGCCTGCTAATGTAGATGCTGAGCAAAAACTCAAGGAGCTATTGAATACGATCATAGCAGGATCGAAAGGGTTGCCTATTATATTCCCTGTGCATCCACGGACTGCTAGGAATTTACAATCATTGGGCATACAAACTCATCATTTGTTTATGACTGATCCCATGTCTTATTTGGAGTTTAATTATCTGATAAAGCATGCCAAAGCTGTGATCACGGATAGTGGTGGAATTACTGAGGAAACTACGGTGATGCGGGTGCCTTGTATGACGTTGCGGAATAATACAGAACGACCTGAGACAGTAACCGTAGGAACCAATGAATTGATCGGTACAGACCCTAAAAATTTACCACCTGCTTTTGACCGGTTATTCAATGGAGATTGGAAAAAAGGAGATATCCCGGAATTGTGGGATGGTAAGACGGGAGAACGAATTGTAACCATCTTAGATCAACTGTACAATAACTGATCAAATGCTTCGCAAGTTTTTGCGTTTGTTCCATACGCTTCGCTACATAAAAGGGATTCAATTACGGTACCAACTATGGTATAGGTTTAAAAACAAGTTCATTTCAATACATTGGTATAAGAACTATTTACAACGAAGTTTTGAAGTGATCGATGTAGAAGTGTCTTCTACGTTGCACTCAAATCAAAAAGAATATTTTGGCAGTAATCAATTTGAATTGATAGGGTTGAAACAATCATTTGGGGATTTTATTGGTTGGAATTATCAGGATCATGGTAAATTATGGAACTACAATCTTCAGTACTTCACTTACTTATTAGATGAAACCATCCCTTCTGAAGAAAGGCTGCGATTGTTAAAATATTTTTCTTACCAATTATTATCTTCCAACGTTCAACCGGAGCCTTATCCTGTTTCACTACGCATAATCAATACCTTGCTTTTTCATTCTCGTTACCCGATCACAGATAGTATTGTTCTGGAAGCGCTGCAAAAACAGATTGATTACTTAGCTAATAATCTTGAATATCATTTACTGGCTAATCATTTGCTGGAAAATGCTTTTAGTTTGGTAATTGCTTCTATTTATATATCGGATCAGTCACTTTATCGGAGGTCCTATCGTTTACTAATTGACCAGCTCAAGGAACAAATACTTATCGATGGAGGACACTACGAATGCAGTGTGATGTATCAAAGTATTTTGCTCAGTAAGTTATTGCTTTGTATTG
>VGML01000253.1 GCA_016866415.1 Bacteroidota bacterium
GATGAATTAGTGAATGCTTATTCAGAGCAAGTTGGAGCGTTGATGGATGGAGGCGTTGATATTTTATTAGTAGAAACCATTTTTGATACACTTAACGCCAAAGCGGCTTTGTTTGCCATTGATGAGGTTTTTGATAAACGTGGAGAAAAATTACCTATTATGGTTTCAGGAACAATTACTGATCAAAGTGGTAGAACCTTGACTGGTCAAACTACTGAAGCGTTTTTGATTTCTCTATCGCACATGCCACTTTTGAGTATCGGGTTAAATTGTGCGCTTGGTGCAAACTTGATGCGACCGTATTTACAAATTTTAAATGATAAATCTCCATTCGCCGTTAGTGCGCATCCAAATGCTGGCCTACCAAACGAATTCGGGAAATACGATGAAACGCCTGAATTAATGGCTGCTCAAATCAAAGAATTTTTGGACGAAGGTCTAATTAACATCATTGGGGGCTGTTGTGGAACGACCCCAGATCATATAAAGGCGATTGCGGAGCTATCGAAAGATTATAAACCGAGAGAGTTGAAAGTTGAAAACTGATAATTAAAAGTTGAGAAATAATTTCGAAAGATGAACGGTGAATATTCCTGAGAAATATTTTATTTGGATACAAAACATTCGAACTTTTTGAGTAAATTAAAGTGAAAAAACACAATGAAAGCAAGTATTTTAAAAACTAAAAGTTACGAATTTGCATTTAATGTAGTTTCAACTTATAAAAGTTTAATAGCTGAAAAAGAGGTTATTTTGAGTAAGCAATTATTAAGATCAGGAACTTCTATCGGTGCCAATATTCGTGAGGCGAATAATGCTCAGAGTAAAGCGGATTTTACTCATAAGTTATCTATTTCTCTTAAAGCAAGCGATGAAACAGAGTATTGGTTGGAACTTCTTAAGGACTCTTTTTACATCGAAAATTTTCAAAAACTAAAAAATCAAAATCAGGAAATAAACCCCATGTTAATCAGCAGTATAAAAACATTGAAAAAAATAAATTTATGATTGTTTATGTCCATACAAAACTTTCATTTTTCATTTCTCAACTAACTACTACAACTATTTAAAAAAAAATATGACTTTAAAACTTTCCGGCCTCGAGCCATTAATAGTTACTCCAGAAAGCAATTTTGTAAATGTTGGTGAGCGAACCAATGTGACTGGCTCGAAAGCCTTTTTGCGTATGATTAAGGAAGGTGATTTTGAGGCAGCATTGGCTGTAGCACGTGATCAAGTTGAAGGCGGTGCACAAATCATCGACGTCAATATGGATGAAGGAATGATTGATGGAAAAGAGGCAATGGTCAAGTTTCTGAATTTGATTGCATCCGAACCAGATATCGCTCGCGTTCCTGTTATGATTGACAGCTCGAAATGGGAAATCATTGAAGCAGGTTTGAAATGCATTCAAGGAAAGGGTGTTGTGAACTCAATTTCATTGAAAGAAGGAGAAGAGAATTTTATTGAACAAGCAAAAACAATTAAACGTTATGGTGCTGCTGTAATCGTGATGGCATTTGACGAGCTTGGACAAGCAGATTCGTTTGAGCGTCGAATAGAAATTTGTAAGCGATCCTATGATATTCTTGTTCAAAAAGTCAACTTCCCGAAAGAAGACATCATCTTTGACCCGAACATTTTTCCAGTAGCAACGGGAATGGAGGAGCACAACAACAACGCACTTGACTTTTTCAGAGCTACCAAATGGATTCGTGAAAATTTACCAGGGGCACACGTGAGTGGTGGGGTTTCGAATGTTTCTTTTTCGTTTCGAGGAAACAATAAAGTTCGTGAAGCGATGCATGCTGCATTTTTGTATCACGCGATTTTAAACGGAATGGACATGGGAATCGTAAACCCAACGATGCTTGAAGTTTATTCCGATATTGAACCCGAGTTATTGACACATGTGGAGGATGTACTTCTAAACAGAACGCCCGACGCTACTGAACGACTTTTGGAACTCGCAGAAACTGTAAAAGGTGACGGAAAGAAAAAAGAAGTTGATTTATCATGGCGAAATACAACAGTTCAAAATCGTTTGAGTCATGCGTTAGTAAAGGGATTAGTGGAATTCATTGACGAAGACGTTGAAGAATGTCGGAAATTATATAAACGACCAATTGAGGTGATTGAAGGTCCACTCATGGATGGAATGAACATCGTTGGAGATTTGTTTGGAAGCGGAAAAATGTTTTTGCCACAAGTTGTAAAATCAGCCCGTGTTATGAAAAAAGCAGTTGCTTATTTACTCCCATACATTGAAGCGGAAAAGGATGGGAAATCATCATCTGCGGGAAAAATTTTAATAGCAACAGTTAAAGGCGACGTACACGATATTGGAAAGAATATTGTTGGAGTTGTTTTAGGATGTAATAATTACGAGGTCATTGACATTGGTGTAATGGTTCCAGCTGAAAAAATCATTGAAACAGCTATCAAAGAAAACGTTGACGTCATCGGATTAAGTGGTTTGATTACGCCCTCACTCGACGAAATGGAGCATGTTGCGAAGGAGATGGAACGAGCCAATTTGAATATTCCGCTTTTGATTGGTGGCGCTACAACTTCTAGGGTTCATACGGCGGTTAAAATTGAAAAACATTATTCAAAGGGTCAAACGATTCATGTGTTGGATGCATCTCGATCAGTTACAGTTGTTGAGAGCTTGCTTGGACACAAGAAAGAACAATTCGTAGAAGACCTAAAATTAGAATATCAAAAACTGCGTGAACACCATGAAAAACATCGAGGTGCAAAGCAATTAATTAGTTTAAGTGAAGCGCAGGCGAATAAATTGCAACTTGATTTTAATCAAAACGATATTACAACTCCAAATTTTCTGGGCGCACGAGATTTCAAAAATATTTCTCTTGAAAATTTGGTTCCTTTCATCGATTGGACACCTTTCTTTCAAACATGGGAAATGCACGGACGATTTCCGAAAATTTTAGAAGATGAAATTGTAGGTTCTGAAGCTAAAAAACTTTACCAAGATGCATTGAATATGCTCGATAAAATGGTTTCTGAAAAATGGATTGAAGCCAGGGCAGTAATTGGCTTGTTTCCGGCTAATTCAGTTGGCGATGACATCGAAATTTATCCTGATGAGTCTCGAGATCAAATCATTGGAATACAACACACGTTAAGACAACAAACGAAAAAAGTAAGCGGTCAACCAAATTTGGCACTTTCAGATTTCGTTGCTCCAAAAGAATCTGGTATCAAGGACTACATCGGTGGATTTGTAGTCACCACAGGAATAGGACTTGAAAAACATGT
>VGML01000254.1 GCA_016866415.1 Bacteroidota bacterium
AACCAAGTATATGTATATGGACTAGATCCAAAAATTGATGTAGCTGTAAGTTGCACTGGATCACCTTGACAAACATTTTGAGCACTTACGGCAGGTGTGATTTGGGGACATAAGTTTACTTTAACAAGGGAAGCGTATGCAGCAGGGTTAAAACAAGCTCCGGTAGGTCCTAGGTAAACATCGTTCCATAAACCATTACTCATTTGTATAATTGCACCATCTTCACCGTCTGTTGATGGAAAACAAGAAGAATTGCTCGGTTCTCCTGCATTCCAATTGGTAAATGTACATGTGCTACCATCTGTCCAAGTCCAGGCACCCTCAGTTGTTTGATCGGAATAACCGATCCATAAACCTCCAGTAACTCCTGCAGCAACTGCAGCATTCCAAACAGCATTATTTTCTGCCAAATCACAAACAGTTAAAAGAGTTGCTCCAACTGCAGCAGCTTGACTTTGTGCCGTATTCCAATTATTTGTTGTATTTGGATTATAATAATACAATGCGCATGGATAACCTGGGACATTCAACGGTTGAAATCCAGCTGAAGCCATTGCTGTATTTATCTGGGCAATGTTACACGTGCTAACTTGAGCATTCGATGTATTTACTTGAAAAACAATAATCGTAATTAAAAGGATTATATTTCTCATCATGATTCTAATTTCTTTTTCTGTCTAAATTGAATCCAATAGTCGTGTAAATCATTCTTCCAATCATTGGTCCGCCAAAAATTTCTCTACGCTTTTGATTTAGAATGTTTGAACTTCCTAGTCGAACGACCAACTCATTGTCTTTCACCTTAAACGGATAATTAAATTGTAAATCCCAAACTGTATAAGTTGGAACTTGTCCAGTACCAAAGGTGCTTTGCCATTCAAATCCTTGAACATATTGGAAATTAGTTGTGAATCCTAAGTTTTTCCATATATTTTTTCCCGTTATTCCTAAATTGGCCTTGTGTGGAGTTGTATTGAATCCAGGGATAAGGTCTTCTTCAAGTGTTTCTGTTATAAGTTGTGCGTACGTGTAGTTTAAGTTTACCTGGTAATTTTTCGAAAGTGCATAAGAAAGTGCTATACCCGCACCAAAAGAATTTACGGTTTTTTCACTATTCACAGGAACTTGATATACTTCGTATTGCTTCGTTAAAATTGCATCAAAACCACTTTCTTCTCCAGCGATAGCCCCATTTGTTGGCTGAACTAATCGGACATCTGCAATGAAATTGGTGTATTGATTAAAGTACACATCAGCGTCAACGTATAGTTTATTTTTGAAAACGCCTCTATAACCAACTTCTATGGTTTTTACTTGTTCTGGTTTTAGCGCTTTATATTCCTTTGCTTTTAATAAAGTCTGGTCAACAGCATTCAAATCTCCATTCACAGCATCTAAACTGTCTCTGAAAATATTAACCGAATTGAGTGTGTAAACATTGTTGATTCCATTTAAGTTTCCAATTAATGTTATTGGACCTAGGTTAAGGTTAATGTATTGATTCTGAAGTGTTGGTGTTCTGAAAGCAGATTGAGCTCCAATTCTGAAATTGTGAGATTTAAGATTGTACGACATACTCAAACGTGGAGAAAATTGAGCGTCAAAATTTTGGTTTTTATCCAAACGAATGGATCCAATAATTCGTATTTTGTCATTTAATAATCTTTTACTTGCTTGCAAGAATCCACCCATTTCCCATAAGCTTAATCGATTAAATTGAGCTTTTGTATTGGCAGAGCCATCAGCCAATGTATCTGCAAAATTAAGAAGAGTATCAGAAAAAATAGTTCCAAAAGACCGAGGTGCGTAATAACGGAAATTACCACCTGCTAATAGGTCAACAAATTTTATTTGCGAGAAATTGTACTGTCCATCAATATGATAAAGTGATGAACGATCTACGAATTTAGATCCATTTTGTAAATCAGCGCTTTTAACTATTGCTGCTTTAACACTATCATACGCGGCCGTACCGGGCATGTACCATGAATTATTTGCAGAGTCCAAGGCAACTTGCATGGCATACTGAACATCTTCAATCGAAGCATCGTCAGAATAATCATTATTTAATTCACTAAGTGTTTCAAAAAAGTTACTTAGGTAGGCGGGAACCCAATTATCTCCAATTGATGCCTTAGAAATATTGATTCCTGTAAAAACAGCATCGTAAGAATTACCCGCATTTTCAATTGTTGCGTATGCTTTAACTAAATGGTTTTTGCCCGACCATTCTAGTTTGTGCTGATGAAAAAGAATGTCATTTATGGAGTAACGATTGGCACCTTGGTATATCGCAGTTCCTTGTCCTAATTTGCCAGTGTATGAAATCTGACTATTTTCAGTTAATTTATAATGCAGGCCTAGAGCTGTTTTAAAGCTCTGCACATTATTTTCCGCCAAATCTTGTTCAATATAGCCAGGGGCATTTATCGTTTTAATATTCAGACCTTGTTGACCAACTACAGGATTAAATTCGATGTAATTATTCAAAGCCAACCATTGATCTTGATCTTCTTGTGAGAGGGTTTGGTCATACTGCAATTGGGAAACAATATTGCTTAAATTAACATCTGCACTAATATCTCCATAGGTGTTAGCAGTCGAGTCGTCAGCCAACCAATCTTTCATTTGCATATAAGAGGCCGTAAATTTCACTCCTAATTTTTCCTTTTTTCCAAAAGCTTGTGCAAAACGAAAGTTACCTTCGATTAAATTTCTGCTACCAGTTTTCAATTCAGCTGACACTCCTTGAAATCGGAACGGGTCTTTTGATAACATATTTACCACACCCTGAAAGGCATTAGCGCCATAAAGCGCGGATGCTGGTCCAGTTATAACCTCAACGCTCTGAAGATCCAAAGGATTTGCTCCAACTAAATTCCCAACAGGAAAGTTCAATCCAGGTGCTTGGTTATCCATTCCATCGACAAATTGCACTACACGAACAGGAGCAGTTGTGTTAAATCCACGCATATTAATAGCCTGAAATCCAGCACTTGAGGTTGAGATGTCTACCCCTTTTAGATTTTTAAACCCTTCGTAAAAATTGCCACTTGAGGTTCCTAGAATTTCTTTAGCTGAAAGTTTTTGAATACTTACTGGAGCTTCAAAGATTTTCTCTGAAACACGCGAGCTTGAGACTACTACTTCATTTAACATTTTGTCTAAAGGCTTGATAAGGAATAAAAGGGTAGTAGTTGATTTATCTACTGTGAACTCAGTTTCGTTGTAGCTATCTGCTCTAACTACAAGTGTGTAGTTTTTAATGCCTCCG
>VGML01000255.1 GCA_016866415.1 Bacteroidota bacterium
GAGAACCGTTAGGCAAGTTTTAAACTTGGCTGTTAAAGGCAAGCTGACAATGAGTTCAAATCTTTAGATATCTGGTTCGAACTCAGTTCAGCAAAGGGCTCCAAATTTTATTCAGAAGGAAGATATAGTCGTAAGAGCTGATCGTATCACCTCGACTTAATCATTGATTCCTTTGATGGACTGTCTTACACTGGAAGAGCAGAGACCGGATAGTCAACGCCACCAGAAATGAGCATGGCAGATTTGCCAAATGGGAGCTGGTGAATTCCCACATCGGTCGCAGGCCCTTCGCTACCAATCACTTAAGAAAAAATCCCCAATCCAATTATCATGTCCGCCACCGGCCACAAATCAGAACCTTAATTTTTTGAAGTACATTAGTAAAGTTAGAGCCGAGAAGGTGAGTATGCTGGCGGTGTATTGGTATGGGGACGATGTTGAACAGAAATCAAAAAAGACCTATACAGCATAATTGGAGGTATAGGGCAGTAAAGTGTAGATCTATAAATAAATTATGAGTAAGTTTTGACTGAGAATTATTATTCTTGTTACTACAAAAAGGAGTCCAGAACCCTTTCAAAAAAACGGGGCGTAATCCGAAAAGCCAAACGAGTAGGAAAACTTAAATTTAACATTATGTTAAAAAAAATCAAAATGTTGTTTACTGTAAAAACTGCAGTTGCAACCGCAAGCAAAATTAAGTCAGGCTACAGCCATGGACAGGCTGATGGTAGCTCCTCTGGTCAGTGGAGAAAAGCTTAATTTATTTGGGATGCTTAGATTTCATAGATTACCTTATCATGATGGCAATTCTCTTTGGGAAATTAGTCCAAGAAATGGTAGTCTTTTACGGTCTGAGCATCCCTCTTTTAAAACTAAAGAACTGCCTTTAAAGGTGACTCAATCAATAGAGTGCATCAATTACCCATATAAAATCAAATGGCATAATATTCCATTAATTAATGAAATATCCAAAGAAGATAAAATACAAATAAACAAATACAATAAATTTTTTTTCAAATTAAGTAACAATAGGTTTTTTCTCTCAATTATTTATTCTTTTGTGAATGCAAAAAAATTTCAAACGACAAGAGAGGCATTCTCTTATATATCCACTTTGCCTAATCATAAATATGGAAGCGAGAATTGTTTCCAGAGAAGTCTCTTAGCAGCCAAGATTTCGGCTTCATTTAAAAAAAAGGGCGTTCTTTTCATAGGTGCAGAGTTAGCAACATATAATATGCACGCTTGGATAATTGAAGATAAGGAACAGCCTGATTTTGAAGATCGAGTATGGATTAATTACAGACCATTACTAGCAATTACTTTTGGATGAAAATTAGAAATGAAACAAAAAATATTCTATATTATTCAATAGATAAAAATTTATTTGTTGATGAAAATGGTGCGCTTGAGATATCGAGATGCTTCAAAATCGATTCTTATTATAACTTCATAGCAAATGGCGTCAATACATTGAGAAGACCAGGAGCCTATAAATATTTTTCAGGTTTAGCTGCAGTCCCTCCTGGCACAATTGTAAATGTCGAAAACACTCATTATGAAATTACTTCTCAAATCAAAAATTATAAAGTTGACTATTCAAAATCAATTTCAGAGCTATACCAAGAAATAAAAATTATTTTAGGAGAATTTAAAAATAAAAGGCTTGGGGTAGAATTAAGTGGTGGATTAGACTCATCTTTAATAATAGAAACATTACTAAAGTTTGGAATTGACCCAATTTTAATAGGCTTTAGTTCAGAAAAGTTTGAATTTAGAACAGAAAGGGTAATACAAAATATTTATAAAGAAAAAGTGAAAGAAGCAATTATACTAAAATATGAAAATTGCTTTGCTTTTGACAATTTAAAAGAAACCCCGAAACACCCAATTCCTGTTACCGAATCACACTTATTTAATAGACACTTAACCGTAGCAAAAAAAGCCAAAGAATTTAATATTGATATCTTATTTAGTGGCGAAGCAGGAGATCAACTTCTCAGCTTTCCTAATAATTGTATGAACAATAGTTTTTTACCAAATGAATTTAGTTATTGGTGTCTAGCGGAACAATGGAGTAATCAATATGTCTTTCAAAAATTAGGAGTTTCCTATTTGTCTGGAATGGCACTTGGTGCGATACCAAGTTTATTGTTTTCTTTGAGAGGCATACAACCTTGGGATCCCATGAAATTATGGGCAAGAAGAAAATTTAAAGAATGTCTCCCCAAAGAATTAAGTGAATTTGCATACACGGCCTTTCATAATGGTTGGGTTGCTGACGGTTTAATTAATGCTGCTGATACGATAAGTGAAATCAGCGAAAACGCTTTTAAAGATTTAAAAATAGATGACTTAAGTCCACAGAAAATGAAGTTTCAATCCAAAAAATACTCAACGCTTGACGAAGAAAAAAGAAAATCATTTCTTTTAAATCTAGCATTTGTTTCTTGGTACTTTTCGATAAATAAATGAGAGAAAATTTAAGACAAATAGAAATTAAGGTTTGGAATGGCGAAAAATTAAGAGTTGATCTAATTGAAGACTATGATAGCAATGACAACTTCTCGTACTATGTTCTTAACAATATTACAGTTGAAGTCAATAAAAATGAAATAATTATATATACTGATGACTTTAGCTAAATGGTATCCATATATAAAATTCAAAAAGAAATACAATGCTAATTCAAAAGAACAAAAAATTATTAAAGAAGCA
This sequence comes from Bacteroidota bacterium, assembly GCA_016866415.1. Lineage (GTDB taxonomy): Bacteria > Bacteroidota > Bacteroidia > Flavobacteriales_D > Crocinitomicaceae > UBA952. The sequence goes on from VGML01000255.1 coordinate 2,722, forward strand.
TTTTTAATTCACGCATCATACAAGGATGTATATTATCATTGGATATATGATATTCTTCCGCAATTAAAAATCTTAGAATCAAATTCTTATAGCAAAATTATTATGTCGCCGTTTACATATAATTTTCAGAGAGATTCTTTACAGTTATTTTGTAATATTAAAAATGTGTATTCAGAAAATTATACCTATAACATAGATAAACTTTTTTTACCTTTTCAAACAACAAGGCTACTCATGCCAAAAAATTTCGTTTTTGATTTTTTAAACCAAAATATAAAATTTACGAAATCAGATGTGAAAAATAAAATCTATATCACAAGGGATAAAATATTTAAACGTTCGATTTTAAATGAAAAAGAGCTAATTCAAATACTGCAGTCGAGAGGATATCTTATATATTCTCTTGAGGATATTTCATTTTCAAATCAAGTAGACATTTTTAAAAACGCAAGTGTTATAATTTCAGCTCATGGATCAGGTCTCACAAATATTGTCTTTTGTGAACCTGGTACATCAATTTTAGAAATTTATGGGCCAGGGTGTGGAGAAAG
>VGML01000256.1 GCA_016866415.1 Bacteroidota bacterium
TGCTGCTCGTGGTGGAGTTATCAATGAATCAGACTTGATCGAAGCGCTGAACAACGGAACTGTTGCAGCTTGCGCTTTGGATGTTTTCGAAAATGAGCCAAATCCCAGAAAAGATTTACTTTCACATCCAAAAATTGCATGCACTCCGCATATTGGAGCCGCTACTGTTGAAGCTCAAGATCGCATTGGTGAAGAATTAGCTCAATTAATTATCGGGAAATTTGGAAGAAAGTAGTTGTAAAGTTTAATTACATTTCTCCTATTTTAAAGAATTTGTTACTTTTGCAAACTGTTACGGCAGTGCCATTTGGTCCTATAGCTCATTCGGTTAGAGCAACTGACTCATAATCAGTAGGTGCTTGGTTCGATTCCAAGTGGGACCACCGTTTTAAAAGCCCCTACTCCAGGGGCTTTTTTTATATCCAAACATGTTCAAATTTCCTTCAATTTATTTCTTAGCATTTCAACCAACAAATTGAATTCTTTAAATTAATTCTATACCTAACTCCATTACTAATTCGAGGCGTTCCTCTGAATCAAGATACATCAAGTCTTCAATCACACCATATGACGTCATGTAATCACGATAAATTGAAAATTTTTCCTCGCGGGAATGAGAACTTAAAAACAAAGAAATTTCAGTATTCATTAAATTCAGATCTTCCGTTTCAGTGAAGCCGAAATCAGGGTAATTACCAACTAACCAATCGTATAAGAATTCTTCATTCTCTCGCAAGGTATTTTGCTGAATTTTATAAGGAACGTAATACATTCCTGCGCATTGCACGACATATTCATCCGCTTTTTGCAAAATTTGACGAAAAAAATCGTTGTCTTCAAGTTGCTTTATCTTCATTGATTCTAATTTTTAACAAAGGTAAAAAACCTGTTCGTAAACTATTTACGTAGTCAAAGTAAGTTTACCGCTTTATTCATAATGGACAGCTGAGTAGTATACTTTTGTGTTTGTTGAATCAAATGCCATATATATTCGTTCTTTTCCTTTAATTTCTTTTCTGAAAATAAGGTGAATTTCTTTAATATTTAATTCATCTTCAATCCCCTTAATAGTTGGCATTTTAAGAGATTTGACTTTCTTAAAATCTTTATTATTTTTTAGTACCTCAATTATTTCATGAATTAACTCTTTCGAACCAAAGTATAGACACTCAGCATCATAATCTTTTAAATTCCAATAATAATATAATGTATCACGTTTTGCAATCATCTTCATACTTGGATTTATACTAATTTTTGTAAATGTTTTAATTTCTCTAATGTAAAAATTCTCACCCACTATTTTTGTCTTAACCTCGGGGAAATCAGACAAAAACATATGAATAATAAAGAAAATAAAAGAAATTGGGATGTAAATAACAATTAACATAACACTAAGAAACCACTTTCTAATATACAATGCATACCCTATTGCAAATGAAGAAAATGAAATGAACAAGAACAATGAAATTATAAAATTCGTTATTGTAATTAATGAAAGAAAGGATAACAACACGAATGCAAAAATCACTAAAGAAGGCTTAGAAATAATATTATTAAAAAATTTCATTTGAAATAACTGATTTTTTAAATGATTATAAAATTAAGACAAAATGCAAAATTTAGAAGATCAAATCAACTCTACTTAAAAATCAAGTATAAATGTCCACCATAAATAAGCACTGGAATAAAAATGCAGATCCAAACCGACGAAATGATGTAACTACTCCCAAAGCGATTGAAGAAATTCAAAAAGTCAACAGATTTTCTGTAAAGACGATCTGAAAAGGAACGAAAATCGCGGCATAGCATATAAAATGCGGTACAAAAAACACCAAAAGCAATTTTCAAATAATGAAAGTCTAAAATGTAATCAACTAATATCATCCAAGTAAACGGAATGAAGAAATAAAAAACAATAATATTTATTTCATTGTATGTTACTTTAAACAAGCGTGCAAAGGCCTTTAAATCTTTGACAACATTATAAAAAATGCGTTCATGAAAGGTAAATGCTTTCCCAGTTGGTCCATCTCTTCTTTCCAAACCTCTACCAACTAAGAAAGCCAACAAGGTAATCAGTAGCAAAAAGACTCCACCAATTATTAAAAATGCATAATACAAGACATCCCAAAAACTCATAAAATCAGAACATTACATCGATTAAAACGCAGAAAAACATGTGAATTTAAAAAGGTAAATCTCCCAAGTCATCAATCCATAACCTTTTGGTGAAATTTTTCCGATCAAAATTTGTTTTGAAACTTAAACATTCATATAGATCTTTTATCTGCCCATTAGAAAGATCAAAAAGTAAATTCATATACATTTTACTATTATTACCAACGAACAAAAAGCCAGATTTATCTTTTGAGCACTGGCCACAACGTCCTTCAATTGCATTCAAAAATGTATCTCCATTCGCTTTGAAATCAGCGATGACTCGCTCCAATTTTAAAAGAAACTCATTTCTTGGAAAATCCTGAAATGTCATTTTTTCATCGAGAATGTGGTACAACATATCAATATCCATGATTTGAATGAAATAACGAACAGCATCCGCTTGATTCCTCAACGGTGGATAAGTTGTTTTTTCTTCTTGTGATTTTTTGTTTTTTTCAATCATATTCCTTCGTTTTATTTAGTTATTTAATTCTAATTGACTAATTGATGCTATTACTTTTCGAGGCGTTCTAATGCGTGTGATTCTTCCTTTTGTTATTTGCAATGCAAAACGATGCACCACTTCCTTTAAAAATTCCCGTGGTTTATCACCGAAATTATATTCGGTAGTCTCAGGCAAATCATTTGGATCGGGATCCATGTATCGAATTTCAATTACATGTTCACCAGGGATTTGGTCATAACTGTAGCCATATTTCACTTCAACCCACAGAAACTTTTTTCGATTATCATCGTTGTGCAATAAACCAAATAAATAGGCAATCGCACGTGCTTTATTCATTCGTCGGAAATAGATTCCTTTGTCATCCAATATATCATCCAAAGAAGAAAAACTACCCGATAAAAAGGATAGTTGAAATTGATACAAAATCAATTCATTTTTACGTTTTTCTTCCAGAGTAATTTTTGAGATTTCTTGCAACATGTGGTTCTATTTTTAAAAGTTCGATTGCCTTAGACAAACCACATGCCATTCTAAAAAATGAATTATTTAGGCAAATAATTCCAATTTATTATATCAAAAAATGTAATATATATAAATATTTGATATTTACTATAAAA
>VGML01000257.1 GCA_016866415.1 Bacteroidota bacterium
CAAATTTGCCAAAGATGTTTCAAATCCTTTCAAAGAATTGTTTTTAGCAACTTTAACGGCTTCTTCATTTAATAATTCACGTAATTCCGTTCCTGGATTTACAAAACTGGATCCTGGTAACTGTAACCCCATGATTTCCATCAACATTTGGTTGCTATTCGCTGTTCCGTAGAATGTGCATGTTCCAGGCGAGTGATAAGAATCTGATTCTCCTTTTAATAGTTCGGTACGACCAATTTTGCCTTCGGCGAATTCTTGACGGATACGTGCTTTTTCATCGTTACTAATTCCAGAAGGCATCGGTCCACCCGGAGCAAAAATAGTAGGTAAATGACCGAAACGAAGCGCTCCTATCATCAAGCCCGGAATGATTTTATCACAGATTCCTAAATAGATTCCAGCGTCAAACATATTGTGAGTAAGACCAACTGCGGCTGATAGAGCTATGACATCTCTGCTAAACAACGAAAGTTCCATTCCCACTTGTCCTTGTGTAACACCATCGCACATTGCCGCAACACCCCCTGCAACTTGAGCCACAGCGCCATGTTTTGTTGCGAATTTTCTAAGTTTTTCGGGGTAGTTCTCGTAGGTTTTGTGAGCAGAAAGCATGTCGTTGTATGCCGTAATAATTCCTAGGTTTGGGGTTACATTTTCAGACAATTCACTTTTTTCATGGGAAGAACAACCTGCAAAAGCATGGGCCAGATTTCCGCAATGCAAATTTTTACGCGTCACCCCATCCTCGCAAGCTTTTTTCATATCTTGCAGATACTTATCGCGAGTTGGCTTGCTTCGTTCGATAATTCGGTTTGTTACATCAATGATTTGCTGGTTCATTTCGCCTATTTTGAATAATAAATATCGGTGTTTTGATTGTAAAATTGAGCTATAGGGTAATTTTTATCAAAGGATTCCTGTAATACTTGAAGTTTGTTTTCCCCTGTGATGAATAAAAAAGTTCTTTCTGCACGTTTGAGAAAATCAATTGAACAGGTTATTCGATGTGTTGGGTAATTCGGTGCCTTAGTAGAAACGATTAATTCCTTTGTTTTAAGTGCATTTACTGATGATGGGTCATTTGGAAAAATTGAGGCAGTGTGCCCATCATCTCCCATTCCAAGAATAATTGCATCAATTCGATCGAACTTTTCATATGCTTTTCGAACGAGATCTATGTTTTTTTCTTCGTTAGAATCATCAAAGACCATCGGAATTAAAGTTGCCTCATAAGCTTCCCTTTGCAAAAAAGTTTCACGTATGAGTTTTTCATTTGAGTATTCACTTGAATTGTTTACAAAGCGTTCATCAACGAGACCAATTGTCGTATTTTTCCATGGGATTTTTCGCTCACTTAATTTCTTGAATAAACCTTTGGGAGTTGATCCTCCAGAAACAACTAATGTCGCATTTCCATATTTCTCAATTGCTTCACCAAGAACTATTATTAGCTCACCTGCTAATGAATCCTCCAATAATTCTTTCGATTCAAAGCGTTTCATGATTCCTTCCACGTTTTCGTAATCCATGTTGATTCTTCGTCCATAATATCATCTCCAGGTCCCCAAGTCCCAGCTTCATAAAGGATATTATTCATTCCAGCGGCTTTCCAATTCGAAGTGATTGACTCGATCCAAGTCCATGCTGCTTCTAATTCATCTTGACGCATGAACAACGTTTGATTTCCACGAATCACATCGATGATTAGTCGTTCGTAAGCTTCTGGAAAACGTTCTTTAAAGGAATCCAAAAAATCCAGTTTCAAGGCAATAGGTTTGTAACGATAACCTCCAGGACCAGGAATTTTTGTCATTTGAACTAATTCGATTCGTTCTTCAGGTTGCAAACGAATGATTAATTTATTGTTATTCAATTTCTCTTTCGAAGGGAAAATATTATGTCTAACCTCTTTGAAATTGATAACAATTTCAGAATAGCGTTTCAACATTCGTTTCCCTGTTCGCAAGTAAAAAGGCACTTCTTTCCAACGCCAATTGTCTACGTAAGCTTTAATCGCTACGAATGTTTCCGTTTTTGAATTGAATTTCTTGATATCCTCCAAGTAAGATTGAACTTCAACTCCTTTTACAATTCCTCGTGAGTATTGACCTTTAACGGTATCTGTTAAAACTGATTTCTTGGTAAACAAACGCATGGACCGGAGCACTTTTAACTTTTCATTTCGAACTTCATCTGCTTCCAATGTGTGTGGCGGTTCCATTGCTACCAAACATAAAAGTTGTAATAAGTGATTTTGAACCATATCCAAAAGTGCACCACTGTTATCATAGTAGGCAGCCCGTTTTTCTACTCCCAAACTTTCTGAAACTGTAATTTGAATGTTATCGATGTGTTCTGAATCCCATGCTCGTTCAAATAAATTGTTTGCAAAACGAAGAACCATCAGATTCTGAACCGTTTCTTTTCCAAGATAATGATCGATGCGATAAATTTGTTTTTCGTTAAATGCTTTGGTTATGTCTTCATTTATGGATTTCGAAGATTCCAAACTATAACCCAAAGGCTTTTCTAGAACTACTTTACTCGATTTTTTAACTAATCCAGAGCTTTTAAGAGCTTGTGCAATTGGACCAAAAGCGGAGGAAGGAGTTGAAAAATAATAGATGTTTTGGAAATTTGGAAAACTATTTAAAAAAGCAGATAATTCAAAATACCCTTCAACAGAGGCTTCTGGAGCAGAAATGAGTTTTACTTTCTTAATAAATTCATCAATTTCGAAATCTATCTCAGAATCTTCAGTACTTTCTTTTAAAAAGCGCACAAGTTCGCTGTAAAAAGTAGTTTCAGATGGATTTTTTCTTGTGATTGCTATGACATTGTAATCGCACAACAATTGACCATCAATTTGTCTGTGAAAAAGAGCAGGATAAATTTTCCTCAACGCTAAATCACCATCACCTCCAAATACAACAAGATTAAACGGCTCGAAAACTTCACTGTGTTTGGATTTTTTTCTTGAATTGTTACTCATTATAAATTAGTATGTGTCAAAAATACACTAAGCAATTTGAATTTCCAATTTTTTCTCGACCTAATTCAGTAAATTTTCAAAAAAAAGTAAAAAAAAAATTATTTTTTTTGGAAAATGATGTATATTTGAAGTTGTCAAGGTGACACTAAGCATCTAAAAACTAAAAATTATGAAAAAACTGTTTACTTTATTTTCTGCGTTGACTTTTGGAACGC
>VGML01000258.1 GCA_016866415.1 Bacteroidota bacterium
ATTATCTTTTCCAAAATAATTAGTAAGATTGGCAGGGTTCCCTTTAAAAGTAATATAACCACCAACCCCCATAAAAATACAATCATCCATAAATGCTAAATCCTCAGGCTTATGGGTCACCATTAAGACTGTTGTACCTCCTTTGGCTAAATTTTTTAATATTTTGAGAAACTCTTCAATAGTTTGCGGGTCGAGAGGAGATGTCGGCTCATCTAAAAAAAGAACTTTTGGCTTAGTAAGGATTTCAACTCCAATTGCCACCCTTTTTCTCTGTCCACCACTAATTTCACTAATTAATTGATCCTTGATTTCTTTAATGCCTAATTCAAATAAAACCTCTTGAACTCTATTATTTTGCTTTTCAATTGAATAATCCGATAATCTTAATCTTGCTGAAAATGTAAGACATTGTTCAACAGTCAAATCCTTGTGAACAATATCATCTTGAGGAACATATCCAATGTGAGTTTTGATATAATCATAATTCAATTCATTTAATTCTAGTCCTTCAATGTAAATGCTTCCAGACGATCGAGGAGAATCACCCATTAAGGCTTTGAGCAAAGTAGATTTCCCACATCCTGAAGGCCCAAGAATTGCAGTAAGTGAATTCGATAAAATCTCGAAAGAACAAGATTGAAGTCCAACTTTCCCGGACTTAAATACTTTTGTTACGTTTTCTACTCTTATAGAAATATGACTCATACTATTCGCAATCTATTTGATAATTTGTTTGAATATGGTTAATACAGCACTTTCTTCTTGTCTGCGAATATGGATGGGTTGAAAAGAACTTATCATATTCACTATTGTTTTGGTCCAATTTTGACATTCTTTTCCAAACCTGAGTTGCAGAACAAATAGAGTAACCCGATTTTTTCATTAAATCAATTCCTACAAAATCACAGTGTACTTCATTTTTTTGATTGAAAGGAGTAGTAAGAACGTCTCCAAGTAATGCAGTCATTTCACCCACCTCACCAAAAGATTTTGCTGTTTTATGGCGTGAGATATTATCATTAATATGTTTTAGTTCATTATGAGCAATTTCATGCCCAATAATTGCTGCTAATTCACTATCGTTTTGACAAAAGTGATAAATCTTAGTGGTAACAAATATTTTACCTCCACAAGTAAAAGCATTTAACTCTTTAGACTCAATTAAATAAATTTTATAGGAAAATCCTCTTGGTGAAGGAATTTTTGACTTTAGTTTATCCATTATCTTTTTTACACGAGTATATCTTTCCCCATATTCATAAATGGAATAGTCTTTCTTTAAGTCAACCAATAGTTGATTTCCTAATTTAACTTCCTCATCCAATGATACTTTTTCCCCATAACCTCTAACTGTAGACTGTTCTAAATCAGATGCAAAATTAACTAGCCACGATGCATCATCCGTTTCCATACAAGAAAAGTCATATACAACTTTTTGTGAAAAGCATAAGAAGTTTGCGAATAGACAAAAAACATAACTTAGTGGAATGGATTTCATTTTCATATGATTTAGATTTATTCACAATATTTTAAAATATTATCATCAAAAGCCTTTTTAAAACCGAGTTTACCTGTTTGGGTTCCAATAACCACTGATTTATAGACTTTTCCGTCTCGAGAATCTGTAATGGTTCCTTTGGATTGGGCATTAAGCAAACCAACCATCAACAGACAAACAACAATCAAGAGATTTTTCATTCACTAACTATTTTACTCAAAAATAAGAAATAAGCGTAACAGAGGCAATAACCTGGAATTATTTAGTTGTAACTAATTAAGCTTCCGAAATCTCCAGAATTGTTGGTATTCATGTGAATACGATAACGAAGGTGAAGGAGGTGGTGGGGTAGTGAAAATATTTAGCTTATTTTAATCTTTTAAACACCGAACAAAATAACCAACACCTTTATTTGTATTTCCCAAATTTACAATTGAATCATCTTCTTGAACTGAAATATATCCTGCTTCTTGGATGGATTTTTCTGTAGAAGACCAAAAAACAATATAACCTGAAGAATTAAAATGCCCGAATTCACCCCTAGTATAAGGTGAACTTGCATTAAAACCACAATCATTTATTTCGTAATCATCAATTTCTGGATTATAACCAATTCGCTGCATTTTACCTCCAGCAATTTCTTTGCCTCCCAAAAATTCAACTAAAGTTAACCAGTCAGAATTATTAGGTATTTTAACACCAAGTGGCGCCAAACCTCTTCGATCCTTGACAGCATACCAATTATATAGCTTATCACAACTTGAATCATTATTTGGATAGCACCATACTGGTAATTTTCTCATCCCAGCCAATTCCCACTCCTCATTTGTTCGAGCCTCTCTGATTTGATCACCATTTCTAAATCGCTCCACATTTAAATTTTCTGGCATCCATTTTTGATTTCCGATTTTTTTAAAATTTGTTTTTCTAAAATTGTGATTAACACATCTTACATAACAACCTTTTCCTTTATCGGTTTTATAAATTCCTCTGCAAACTTGTGAAATTTCGAAGCGCCTTACATCGCTATTTTTATCGATTGATGAAGACCACCAATATGAGTCGTACCCAATTTGATTCCAAGAAACAGCATAGTCATCTTCTATTTCTGCAATATATCCATAGTCCCAGAAATAAAATACTCCGTTCTCATCCCTTCCACCTCCAGGAAGGGCTGTGAATCCACTTTCATTGGTAGAGTCAAGATGGTATTCCCATTCATTTTCTGCTGTTAGTTTTTCAAACGCAGAATATTCGCCTCCAAGAAATTCAAAAAGTTCATTCCATTCTGAATCAGTTGGAATAAACCATCCTTCAGGGGCCAATCCACGAAGATCATTTACTGCATACCAGTTGTAAAGTTTACCGTAAATTTCACCATTTTTAGGGTCATTGGGTTCGATTTTTCCTGCGGAGATGTATTTCGAAAAAAAAATAGTTCGAACCCTCGAAGTAAATAAAGTGGCCACTCTAGTTTTCAATACTGGTAAGGGTTTCGGAAAAATGAAAAAAGAAAAGCACACCGATTTCGGTGTGCTTACCCGTGGAGTGGAGTCGGAGGGGTTCGAACCCTCGTCCAAACGACGAATATTCAAGCTTTCTACATGCTTATTTCCTGATTGATTTTCGATTGAAGCTCGGACAGGAACACCCAAAACTTCAACTTAGATTTTAAAGATTCGCTCGTGCTTAAAATCATCACAC
>VGML01000259.1 GCA_016866415.1 Bacteroidota bacterium
AATACTTCTCTTGGTAAATTTGAACTGAAACTCCCCACTCAGGAATGATTTGCTCATTATCACTTGCAATCGTTTGATCAGAATCAACTGAATCCAATACAGATCCACCTTTTTTGTCGTATCGATAAATTACCCAACTCGCTGTATCAGCACTATTACCTGTTGCTGGTGCTGTGTAGTCTCTGAATTTACACTCAAAATAACCCGGAACCAAATTTAATGGATCAACTACCTTAATATTAATAGGACCTTTACCGTAATCGTAAGTAGGGTTTTCCATATACCCTTTTGTTAGAATAGTATCTAAAGTCTTGGAAGTAAACTCCAACGGACGATTTCCATTTCCGTAACCATCCAATCGTGTAATTTGAGGGGATGAACCATATTCAATATTCTGATACGTTCCATCTGACTCTGGTTTTGGATTGTGAGGGATAGCTGAATAAGGACGAATAGCCGTTCCATCAAAATTCAAACGCGAAGAAATATAAGGTATTTTTTGACCATCTAAGGCAAGCGGATCATTCGGATCATACTTTTTGTATTGATTAAATGCATAAGCCACAGCAACATAGTAATATGTTTTGTGATTAACTAGTCGGCGAGCACCTTGGGCGAAAGCGTCATCAGTTATTCGGAATGAATGACGAATACCTTTGTTCTCACCATCTACTTTTTCAACTGGAACTGAAAAACCTAAAGCTTCATCGAATTCAAAGTTTATTAATCTTGAAATGTCATTTTTCGTATCACATTGTGCCACTAAACGAGCTTTTGTTGGATCAGTAATATCAGCAATAGAGACATCATCATTCTTCAATTGGAAGATTTGGTAACCTTCAAAACGGTAAAATCTGTCTACTGTTGGATCTGGAATATTAATCTCATCCAATTCCTCATATTCCTCCTTATAATTATTTGATGAAGGTGGATTATCAAGCATGATTATCAATTCATTATTCAGTTCTTGAATAGTTACTTTGGGAGCGTCAGGAGGTGAAAGAATCTTGAAACAAGCGTCAAATAATGCTTGAGCCTTTGTATCCGCTCGTTTCATTGCTTCTACAGATGCCATTAAACCTCCATCAGTGCTTCTACCGTAAACTATACCAACGGTAATATTATTAATAGCACCTGGTTTTAGTGTAAATGGACCTGCAGATTGAACAAAACGTCTGTCTCCGGGAGGGTTGTTATTCGTAGATTCATCCCATCCGTTGGGAAATGCTCCTGACATATCCTGACCGTCTGTTGACCAATGCAGTGGATCCGATGTTCCAGGAAACATATAACTAGACTCAACTGTTGAAACTCCAGTTGAACCAGTATATCCTAACCCTCCATAAAACATTTGTGAACCATTCGCCCAATTACCCTTCATGAAATTATAGTATTCTGAAGCAGGTCCTGGATCATTGTATGGATAAGCAGAAGTTGAAGTGTAATATGTAAAACGTCTCATTCCAAAACGCTCATTGTCAATAATACCATCAGAATAACCTATACCAATTCCTTTGTAAACGATACCCCCATTGGCCAAAGCATCAACAACAGAAGGAACAATATTGGTTTGCGTTGCTTCATCGAAATAAGGTCCAACATTATCAATTCCGTCTGCATCTTGGTAAGGACCTTCGAAGAAATCACAACCAATTGCCGGAGGATTAGCACCATAACCAGGTCGACCACCGTCACTTTCATCATTAAGGTCACCATTGTACATGTAACCTAAACCACGAGAAACATCACAACCTGTGTAATCATCAGCATAGTTACCAACATCTGCATCTAAATACTGAGAGAAATATGTTTCATAAAGTGTTTGCGTTCCACGGTTTATTAATTCGTAGTTATAAAAAGTCATTCTGTTGATTTCATCATTCGTTGCGAACGAAAATGCCTGAGCACGAATTTCCATTCCTATTGGATCTCCATTTGTTTCTGTATGTATATTTCCCTTGTCATTAAATACCCACCAGTAAGTAATATCACCATACAAAGAAACACGACGATCAATCCCACATTCAATATCATCTCTTCCCAAAATATCATCATACCAAGGATGATCACCGTTATCTGGATTGTAATTTCCATCTCCATCCCGATCATAAAAAGGAGCCAAGAAATAATCTTGACCTTTCGAAACATCTCCATGAGCTGGCCAATTGTAAATACAATTCAATTCAGCATTCGTTGGAACTGTAATATCATCACAACCTTCAGTAGTGATACCGTTGTTACATTCCCACCAAATATTGAATTTAATAACATCAGCCTTTCTAATACTATCAAATCTGTCGAATGCGATACATTCTTCTGGATTAATATTTGCTTCTCCAAAATCGCGTGTTGCATCATCACCAACTGGTGAACCAGGATTATAAGTACCTGTACCTGGAGTAACTGTCAATGGACCAGGCCAAAAATCATTTCCTTGACGATAACGAAGTGCTGCAAGTTTCAACTGTCCATTAACATCTGTTCCTCCCATCCAAAGGGCACCTGCATAAATTACGTGCAAGCCACTATTTTTAGGAATCTCGTATGATGCAACCCCAGCTTGCCTGTTTTGAAACATACTTCCTCCTTGCTCGATCAATGCCTTAACGTCATTAAATTGCAAAAACAATTTAGCTGTTGCTGGTGAACAATTAGCACCTTTTGGTTTATTATTAGGCTTATTACTTTTATCATTCGGCCCATAATAGGCCAAAACGTTTGATGAAATAAAAGTAATCCCAAATAAAACTGCAAATAATTGCTTTTTCATATTTCTATTTTTATTGTCTAATTATTTTAAAAATCAATCTTAACACCCAAACGAATTGTTCGTGGCACACTTACATTGAAAGGATTTTGAACCTTCATTGCATAATAATCTCTAAATGCCTGCTCGTCAATTTGGTTCTGAATTGACGTTTGACTTGCTGCAGCAGCAAGATATCCATCATCATCCCAGTTTCCAGTAGCACGATAAACATTAAGCAAATTGAATTGATTAAATAAATTGGTAACACGAACATAAACATTTAAGAAAGCTGTTTTCTTTTTATTGTCTTTATTACCATATTCAAGGTTAATCGTTTTGTCTAATTGAAGGTCAAGACGATAAGACCATGGTAATCTTGATCCGTTTAATGTACCATTAATACCTGCATTTAGATTTCCAATACCTTC
>VGML01000260.1 GCA_016866415.1 Bacteroidota bacterium
AAAAACGAACGAAAGAGGAGAATAAACCGGCAGAAATTGTTCCATTGAAACCAATGCAATATTCGTCGATGGTCATTTTAGCTTGGGCAAAGGCTGTGGAGGGAAATATTGAATTGCAAAATTGGTTGAAAGATAATGGATACATTGAATTATATCTGAGTGTATTCGCTATTTATTTAAAAGATGAACCTAGGGATTGGTTGGTGAAAAATGGCTATGCACATTTGATGGCTATGATTAATGCCGCTGAAGGAAATACAAATGCCGCCAAATGGTTATTGGAACATAATTTTATTATGCTTTATCACCTAGCTAGAGCTGTCGATCACGAGGATGATAGTTGGATGTGGCTAAAACTGAATTCCACTCAGGATATATTCATTTTAGCACAAAGTATTCAAAAGATAAAGGATGAAATCGAGGATAATCACAACGATATTCACTCATTCAATAAAGACATTTAAAAAAAAAATGGCTACCAAACTAGTAGCCATTAAATGAATATTTAAAATTTTATTTATTCTACAAATCTCACTTCTACACGACGGTTTTGTTTTCTTCCATTTGCATCGCTATTATTCGCTTTTGGTTTTAACTCGCCATGGTGCAAGCATTTGATTCGAGAAGAATCTATTCCATTTGCAATCAAGAAATCGCGAACTGAGTTAACGCGGTTTTGGGATAGATAAGTATTGTATGATTCTGGCCCAACTGCATCTGTATGTCCTTGTAATTCAATTTTGATTTCTGGTCGATCCATCATTATGTTAATCAAAGATTCCAATTCGCCAATCGCCTCTTTTTGAACGATGGCTTTATCAAACTCAAACAAAATATTTTTATTGATTAATCCTGTTTTGTCGATTTTTTTCGTTGTTGAAGCTTTTTCAATGAAAATCGTATCAATTTTCGTAATTACAACAGTGTCTATTCTTATTTCCTTTGTAGCGATTGTCTGCAAAGTGTCTTTGATTGGTTTCTTAACCTCATCTAAGGGTTTATTTTTTGCTTTTTTACAAAGTCGTAATCCTAAAATTACTTCGTGAGATCCCGCGCTGTATGAGGCAATGTTGCTCATTGGAGCCTCGTAAGCATAACCAATAAAAAATAGTTTTTGTATATTAATACCAGCGCGACCGATCAATCCCACTTTGGTTCTGTAACCAAGTCCTCCAAAAAATAAATCTTTGTAGTTAACGTCTGCATTGATGTCCATTTGATAACCATTGTTAGTCCCTTTTGTCCAAATAGACGGTTTAACAGACCAATTTTCATTGATTCCAATTCGATAACCAACAAGACCACTAATGTGTCTCCTTAAACCATATCCCTGAAGGCTATTATATCCGAAATTTGAATATGTTTGAATTAGCTGTTTTGAAGCAACGGCCAATTCAAGATTTTTCCAAACGTAAGCCAATCCGACTTCCGTGTTCAAGGCTCCTGCAGATTGCAATCCTCCATTAACTATAGGATCTTGATTGTCAAAAGCGATGGCTGAAGATGGGTTAACACGATATTGGTTATATCCGACTGAAACTCCTAGTCGAATGTTATGTTCTCCAAAATTTAAACCATATGAAATAGTTCCGAGACCAGAAACCTGCTGAAGCATTCCAATTTTATCAATTAGAATTTGTCCACCCAAACCTAGTGATTTTCCCACACGACTATTAACACTAACAAGACTTGTTAATGGTGCTCCTTCGATTTTCACCCATTGATTGAGGTGTGAAAAATTAATTTCAGTGCAATTATTTAGGCCAACATATGCTGGATTTATTGAATACTTATTGTACCCATAAACGTTACTTTGAGGTGTTTGTTGAGCTGTCAAAGTCAACGAAACAAACGAAACTGCGATGGCGAATACTCTTTTTCTCATGACTTTACTTATTTTTTAAATCTCAACAAATTTATAGAACCTGTAAACTCTTTATCCGTGCATTTGATTGCATAGAAATAAACACCATCAGGCAGCAGTTCCCCATCCTTGGTTCCTCCCCAATCATTTTGGTAGTTTGTTATCGTAAACACAGGTTCTCCCCATCGATTGAAGATGGTAACATTACAATCGGTGATTTTTGACAAATCGCTGACTCTCCAGGTGTCATTTTGACCATCGTCATTAGGAGTTAATATGTTACTGATTTGGAATTCACAATCGATTACTGAAAGTTCAAGTATCGATAACGAATCACATCCTGCAGCTGTTAGAACAGTATCCTGGTATATTCCACTTGCAGTGTATGTTTGATTTCCATGCGTATATGATTCACCAATACAGATTTCTGCAACTTCATAACTTGAGTTCGGTGGAGTTACAAATAGAGATAAGATGATAATTGAGTCGCAACCTTCAGCCGTTGCCAATGTGTCTTCATAAACTCCTTCCAAACTAACAGGTGTTCCATTAAATGAATAAGTTGACCCTGAACAAATAGTTGCATTTATGTTTGTTTTGATTACAGGTAACATGAATACAACCGAAGTAACGATTGAATCACAACCGGTAATGGCTTGAAGCGTATCAACATAAACACCTTGTGATGTGTAAACACTTGAACCAATTTGAATCGATCCACCCGGACATAAGTCATGTTGTTTAGTATCTTGGTAAACTGGATTGATTGATAAATTGGTAATCACAGTACTATCACAACCTTGCGAAGTAATGAAAACATCTGTATAAATGCCCGATTCCGTTTGTTGAGTTCCTCCTAATAATATAGATTCACCTGCACAAATTGCTAGGTCAACATTGTTAGTTGTTGGCGTACACGGATTATTACAGTTTGTAGCGTCAAAGGTGAAAGTTTGTGGACATGCTCCATCATTTATTTGAACCGTGTAAATTCCAGCCTCAGATCCTATATAGAATGTGCTAACACCCGGAGATATTGTTCCACTGAATACAACAGCTCCTGATGGACTTGTAATTGTGTATGAATATGGATTGGAATAATACCCGTTCAAACCTCCTGTCGCAGAGAATGTTGCGGTACATGAGGCATTGTCATAATTGAAGACAGCATTGAGTTGTTGTAAGAAAACGATAGGTAAACCTGTCGAAACGGTTGATGTTCCGCAAGAGAAATCACCCCAATCAGCAGTTATATCGCCGGCAGGTGAAATATAATACAAGG
>VGML01000261.1 GCA_016866415.1 Bacteroidota bacterium
TGTTTCTGTCGTGTTTATACCAATGAACGTTAACTCGTATATACTCGAAACAAACCTTCGCTTAGCATTCCAACAAGAAGAGCGATACGCGATACGATGTTTCGTTATATTCAATTTCAAATATATACTTTTTTACTTGTAATTGAAAGACTTTTCAGAAAGTCTTACTCAACCAAAATCTCCTTATTCAATTCACTTTGAGGAAATTTCTTCTCCATGGCAGGAAAGAAAACATGACCGAGAATTAAAGGGTTGAACGTAAAATACTGGCATTTTACCAAATCACCACTTGGAAGTTGACACCAAAATTTATTCATGTCCATATCCACTGTTTCTCCGAATTCGTTGCGTTGAGGTGTCGATGACGCGATGCGGAACATTTTAAGTTTCGTTGATTTACCTCGTGTTTCTTTGACCGTTAACACACAAAAAGGAGTTGTTTTTTTAAGGCTATCGCATTGTTTTTTATTCAACTCGTAGTTTGCCAATTCAAAATGAACTTTCCGATATCCTTGTAAGTATCTGAAAATGTTTGAGGTATCAACAGCTGACAATTTTTCGCCATTTTGCTTAACCGTAAACTTCATTTTTTTCTGCGAAATCGAAAAACTTCGATATGGTTCCTTTGGAAACGAGACATCAACCTGAGCAATTTTTTCCAATTCCAACCTAAAGATGTTCGTGCAAATCCATTTCCGTGAATCAGCGAAAAAGCGAGGCTCAATGATGCCATACATTCCTTTGATATGCATCATAACTGGATATTCACTTTTTCCGTCATCTGCCGTTTCCAATAACATGATTTGTCCCAAGTGATCCTGCGCAGGAGGACCAATATACCACGTTTTTGTCCATTCTCCATTTTGGAAAATCTCAACTTTCGTGTGGCTAGTCGCCATCAGTTCAGTGAATTTGATTTGCGCTTTTTCAGGCAAATAACCTTTAAAAGAAACTTTTCGAATCGCTTCCAAAATAAAATGGACATTCGGCTGAGAGATACAACCACCTTTGCTATCTGTCCACAAATCACCTTTCTTTAGTAACTCCATTTTATTTGAAAAAGGATCCGTTATGATGATTTTATCTATACTCGTCGTGTCTTCAATAGCAAATTCAATGAATTGAGAATCGGATGTTCCGTCGTTGCTTAACAAAGATTTCGTGTATAAACCGAGGCCAATAAGAATTGAAATTCCAACAAATAGAATCACTATTTTTTTTACCATAACTAACGTTTCTTTGTGTTTTGAGCGAATCGTTTTTTGCGTATCAGATTCAATCCAAAAGCTAAAATAAGGATGCTTCCAATCGGTGCTAATAAATTTACAATCTTATAATACCCGGCGTGTAGTTTGATTTTTTCTTTATCGATTTTCTTAATTTCAATTTGTCGACTTCGAATATCCAGAACTGAATTATCTCCCATCATGTAATCAACGATGTTCTGAAAAAATTCTTGATTCCCGTGATATAAATTGACACCTCGTTGAACGAGTTCAAAATCCATTTTTAAGTCATTGTACTGACTTGGCATATAAACATATCCCAATCCTTTTGGATTTGGCATTGAATCGTATCTGTTGAAGATGAATTTTCCATTTCCAACCACCAACACTTTTCCTTCTTTATCACTTTTGCTTTTGTAGTGGTATTTCTCAGGTATGTTTTCGTTATTCAGGCGATTTACAAATTCAGGAACAACCCGGTTTTCAAAGTGAGAGCGAAAAAAACCTTCTGCAAGACCTGAGACACAAATTTTATTAATCTCATCTTCTGGATTTTGAACAAGTTCAGGATTGCGACCAAAATTCATAGGAAATCCTAAGCTAACTAATGGAGCAAGACCTGTACGATTGGAGTTAGTTGATGTCGTTAGGACGGGCGTTAATGCTAAATTCCCTGTTTTAACAAATTGAATTTCGTTGGCATATTTTAAATAAACGGGCTCAATATTGCGCGTTATTGGATGTGCAGAAGGCGTTGCCAAAATACTGAAGAACCATGGAATATACGTTTGATCGGCATACGGAACAATCTTTGGCGCACAATTAACGTCTACCACATAATTCTCGTTGATTTTTAAGCCATAATCATATAACATGCGATCCAACATCAAATTTTTTCTAGTTGTGTGACATGTTCCACTCGCCATGAGCGTATCCTCGTTAATTGCAAGCGTATTCAGAAAACACATTAATTTTCCGCCACGCATCACATATTGGTCAATTAAATACAAGTCACGGTCGGAGAAAGGTTTTTTTGGATCAGCGATAACAAGACCATCAATATCATCGAGTGCGGCGATTGAATCATTCAGTGAAACGTCTGCGATTGAAAAATAAGGAGCGATTAAAGCCCTTGCGCGCTGTGTTTCGGCGTAATTTAGCTCGCCGTGACCTTGTAGAAATCCTATGCGTTGTTTTTCAGTTTGAGTCAAGCGGCGCATATTAGAAATTAGGTTATACTCCAAATTATTCAACCCCATCTCAATCATATCCGTCATGCCTGCTAAATTGTAGGGTCTTCCAGGTTTCGTTCCTGGTAGAAATTGAACTACATTCTCTTTTACAATTCCATTTGCCGAGTAAGTCATTTTCGCGCCTGGCCAAAGCATCACTTGACGTTGTTCGCCATCTTTTGTGTAAAGAATTTCCATCGGAAGAATACCTCGACCTTGATCGTATAATTGAATTTTTAAATCTTGTTGTTCTTCTTTGGAACCATTATTTGGATCGATGAAAACATATTCAATTCGATTACCAGCGATGTATTTGAAGTCCTTAAGTTTATCTTTCAGTGCATTCTGAAAACTTTTTAATTCCGCAGTAAGATTCCCTTCCAAATAGATTTGAAGACTTATTCTATTTTCAATATTATCTTTTGATTCTAAAAATCTTGTTGTTCCGGAAGCCAACGAATATCGATGGTCTTTGGTCATATCGATGCGCTTTCCAACAATTGAACCGATAATATTTATGAGTAACAAACCGATAAGAATGAAACTCAATAATGTCCAATTAAATAAGTTTTTCGTTTTTAATTGAGGGAATTTCATTTTTACTTTTTTAAGGTTTTAACAACTGTTAATGAAGCACTTATGAAAATCACGATGATTGACA
>VGML01000262.1 GCA_016866415.1 Bacteroidota bacterium
CGAGAAAACCCAAAATCGATTTCAGAAATCCCATTTTCACCGATTCAATTTTTTAAGACACACGAAGTTCTTTCAAAGCCTAAGTCTGGTAGCGAGACACTTTTTCTGAGTAGCGGAACGGGTTTGATTGGTCGGAGTAAACATCTTGTTTCGGATGTTTCAATTTACGAACAATCGTTCCGTAAGTCCTATGAATGTCAATTCGGTGATCCGAAAAATCAGGTTATTTTGGCGCTGCTTCCAAATTACATCGAACAGGGAAACTCGAGTCTGGTTTACATGGTGAATGATTTGATTAGTCAAACTGAAAATGATCTTTCTGGGTTTTTATTGAGTGATTTCGACGAGATCCACAAACGCTACACTTTAGCATTGCATACCGGAAAAGAAGTTGTCATTTTTGGAGTTTCATATGCACTTTTAGATTTAGCGGAAAAAGGATTTGATTTGAGTCAAGCATTAATCATTGAAACAGGAGGAATGAAAGGACGTAGAGAGGAACTTTCCAAAGCCGAATTGCACGAGCGAATCAAAAATGGTCTTTGTGTTGAATATGTTTCTTCGGAATACGGAATGACCGAGCTATTATCACAAGCATACAGCGAAAGAAACGGCGTTTTCCAAACTCCACCTTGGATGAAGGTTGTTTTTTCGGATGTGTATGATCCATTGACGTTGGTTTCAGGAAATTCTACTTCACTTATAAATGTGATTGATTTAGCTAATATCAACAGTTGTTCATTCATTCAAACCCAGGATTTAGGACGTAAAGTGGATAATGGTTTTGTTCTAGAAGGCCGATTAGATTTATCTGATATACGAGGCTGCAATTTGATGGTTGATTAAAATCCCATATAGAATTCAAATAGATTATTTTATCTTTGATTGTAAATGACACTTCAAACCATTTTCATTTTATCGATTATTGGCTTATTCGCTGGCATTCTTAGCGGATTTGTTGGTGTTGGTGGCGGCGTTATTATTGTTCCAGCACTCGTTTTCTTTTTGGGATTGACCCAGCACGAAGCCCAAGGAACGAGTTTGTTCGTTTTAATGATGCCTGTGGTTGCATTAGCCGTTTTGAATTATTGGAAAGCGGGAAATGTAAATTGGAGGTTCGGCTTAATCATAGCTTCGACATTTCTTGTTGGTGGATTCATCGGTTCTAAGTTGTCATTACGCTTGTCCCCTGGACTCGTCAAATTGATTTTCGGGATTTTTATGGCTTATGTTTCGTTTAAATTAATCTTCTCTGGTTATACCTCAATAAATTCAAATGAATCCTGATAAAGTTTTGAAATTGCGTCAGCGAGTTAATGAAATCTTTGAAAAAGTTAAAGGTTATCGGGAGCATTTGCATGCGAATCCGGAATTATCATTTCAGGAATTCAATACAATGAATTTTGTTTCTGAGCAACTCACGAAAATTGGAATTCCTCACGAAATAAATGTTGCTGGAACTGGTGTTGTTGGAATTATACGAGGGACTCAACATTCGTTTGATCAATCGTGTATCGGTTTGCGCGCAGATTTGGATGCCTTGCCCATTCTAGAGGCAAACGACGTTTCTTACAAGTCAAAAATTGATGGCATAATGCATGCCTGTGGGCACGATGTTCATACGTCAATTTTACTTGGAGCTGCTGAATTACTTTTCGAAATGAAGGATGAATTGCCAAATCCCGTTAAACTGATTTTTCAGCCAGGTGAAGAAATGCATCCAGGCGGAGCAAGTTTGATGATTGAGGCAGGCGTTTTGGATAATCCGAAAGTTTCTCGTATATATGGATTACATGTATTTCCAGAACTTCCAGGAGGTCAGGTTGGTTTGAAAGAAGGACTTTACATGGCCTCAAGTGATGAAATTCATTTGCAAATTAATGGAGTAGGTGGACATGGAGCGCTTCCTGAAAAATGTGTGAATTCTTTGATGATGGGAGCGGAGTTTGTTTTTAAAGCACAAGAATTGATTAAAGAGAAGGCTTCAGATGATATTCCAACGGTGTTGAGTTTTGGGAGATTTGAAGCATTGGGTTCTACGAATGTAATTCCTTCTTCAGCTGAGATCAAAGGTACATTTCGAACGATGAACGAAGAATGGCGTGCTGAAGCTCACCAACTTTTGGAAAAATTGGCAGAATCAATTTCATTTAAATACAATGGAAAAGCAAATTTAAAGATCTCGAAAGGTTATCCTTTTTTGGTAAATTCAGTCGAGTTGACTCGAAATCTAAATTCTAAGTTTAACGAAGTTTTAGGTGAGGAAAATGTCAAGGAATTGTCCATTCGAATGACAGCTGAGGATTTTGCTTTTTATAGTCAAAAAATCCCGGTTTGTTTCTTTCGTTTAGGAACAGGTTTTTCAGATGGAAGGGAAAATTTCAGTGTTCATCATCCAAATTTTGATGTGGATATGGAAAGTTTAAAAACAGGAGTTTTATCGATGGTTTTAGCAGCACTTACGGAATGAAAAGAATTTTAATTTTATTCACGTTAGTAATTCTTATTTCATGCTCCAAAGAAAAGAGCATTGAGCGCAAATTGGATGGAAATTGGCTCGTTACGAAGGTAAGAATTCAAGATGGTGAGGGATTTATCTATGATGATACTATTCCCAGCGGAGAAATGATTTTTAACACACAAAATAAACTTGTTTCAGGAAAAATAATGTTTGATTATTCTACCATATCCCTTGTGAGTCTCGAAGATAGTTTACTGTTGAATGATTTTCAATACCAATTGAATTCAGACGCAGGTCGTTTCTATGCAAATTCACCTAATTTGCAGTATGATTTCAGAATTCTTTCCATAACAAAAAGTGATTTGCAAATTGAATATTACGATTTGCAGAAATACCAAATGAAACGGTTTGTTTTGAAAAAAAAGGAATAATTCGAATGTAAATCCCTAAAGGAAACCAAGTTCCAACTTAGCTTCTTCACTCATCATATCTTTGTCCCAAGGCGGATCAAAAACGATATTTACTTTGGCAGATTTCACATGTTCAACAGATGCGACCTTATCTTCTACTTCCTTTGGTAAAGTTTCGGCTACCGGACAATTTGGAGAAGTGAGGGTCATGTCAATTTCTACATGTTGATCTTCATCGATTCGAA
>VGML01000263.1 GCA_016866415.1 Bacteroidota bacterium
GCAATGGCACGAATCCCTTTAGGACCATGATAAACAGCATACATACTGGCCATAACAGCTAAAAGTGCTTGTGCAGTACAAATATTGGAAGTCGCTTTGTCTCGTTTGATATGCTGTTCTCTCGTTTGTAATGCCATTCGAAGCGCCATGTTATCATCAGCATCTTTCGAGACACCGATTATTCTCCCCGGCATGTTGCGTTTGTAATCTTCTTTAGCTGCAAAAAATGCTGCGTGTGGACCGCCATAACCCATCGGTACACCGAATCGCTGCGAAGAACCTAATACAACGTCAGCACCCAAAGAGCCCGGAGACTTCAATAAAGCCAAAGATAAAATGTCAGCAGCAACAGCAACTTGAACATTTGATTCCTTCATTCTTGAAATAAATGACCCGATATTGGTCACGACTCCTTTTGAATCAGGATATTGAATAAGTGCTCCAAAAAAATGATTATCAGATGTAAAATTCTCTGCATCACCAATGGTTAATTCAATTCCCAAATTTTTTGCTCTTCCTTGAACCACATCAATCGTTTGCGAAAAACATGAATTAGAAACAAAAAACTTATTTTTTCCTTCTTTGATATCATTTCTTGAGCGCGAATTATAAAACATAATCATCGCTTCAGCAGCAGCGGTGGCTTCGTCTAATAAAGAAGCGTTTGCCAACTCCATCCCGGTCAAATCCAAAATCATCGTTTGGAAATTCAACAGCGCCTCCAATCGACCTTGAGATATTTCAGCTTGATAAGGCGTGTAGGCCGTATACCATCCCGGATTCTCAAGCACATTTCTTAGGATTACAGAAGGAACGATGGTTTCATTGTATCCCATTCCGATGAACGACTTGAAAACTTTATTTTTCGAACCCAAGTCTGAAATGTGTTTTAAATATTCTTGCTCCGACATCGCATCGGAAATATTTAACTCTCCTTTCAACCGAATGTGGGGAGGAATGGTCTTGTCAACTAATTCTGAAATGGAAGAAATTCCAATTTTTTGAAGCATCTCCGACTTTTCCGAAGAATTCGAGCCAATATGGCGATTAGCAAAAGCGTTCATGAATAGATTTTAGGGCACAAATATACGTGTTCAAATGCGAATTAAAAACACATAAAAAGAATAATAGTTCGAATTAATTCCATTTCTAAAACTAAATCTTTCCTTATCCGTATCTTTGCATAAATTGAAATGAAATGCGTTTTGAGCTAACCAAAGATTTTTTGGATTTACTTCGTGAAAAAATCGCGGAGCAAGACGCAATTTGGATTCATGAAAATGTTCTCGATCTTCACTAT
The DNA here is from genome assembly GCA_016866415.1 of Bacteroidota bacterium. Classification (GTDB taxonomy): domain Bacteria; phylum Bacteroidota; class Bacteroidia; order Flavobacteriales_D; family Crocinitomicaceae; genus UBA952. The sequence continues at coordinate 1,301 of VGML01000263.1, forward strand.
GCTGATATAGCTGAAGTTTTAGATAAGCTTACAAATGACGAAGCAAAATTCATTTACTTTTTAGTCGACGAGGATACACAGGCTGATATTTTGATGGAATTAGAGGAAGACGTTCGAGATCGTTTTCTAGCATCACTTTCCACAAAAGAATTTGCTGATCAGTTGGAAAATCTTGATTCGGATGATGCGGCTGATATTCTCGGTGATTTACCCGATGACAAAATCCAGGAAGTCATATCCCAAATGGATGACGATGGCGCCGCGGAGGATATTGTCGACTTGCTCAACTACGACGAAGACACTGCCGGAGGGCTCATGCAAAAGGAGTTTTTCCAAGCACAAATGGATTGGCCTGTTAATCGTGCCTTGGTTGAATTGCGTAAACAAGCCGAAGATGTTGAGAAAGTTTATAACATTTTCGTAGTAAACGAAGCGAATCAATTGGTTGGGGTTTTATCCTTAAAACGTCTCTTATTTTCTAGCAGCAAAACAACCATTAAAGATTTATTTCAATCAAAAAATATCATTTCCGTTAAAACAAGTGACTCCGCCGAGGAAGTAGCCAAAGTGATGGAAAAATATGATTTGGTCTCTGTACCTGTTGTTGATTATCAGAACAAATTGGTGGGTCGAATTACCCTCGACGACGTGGTGGATTTCATCAAGGAAGAAGCAGATAAAGACTTCCAATTGGCGACAGGTATTTCTGAGCCAATGGACGCTGGAGCGAGTATTTGGCGGATTTCAGCCGCGCGCTTGCCCTGGTTAGTTGTTGGTATGTTGGGTGGAATTTTAGGTGCTAAAGTTATTTCAGGATTTGAAGGTGATATTACCGCGATTCCTGCTCTGGCATTTTTTATACCATTGATTACCGCGACCGGAGGAAATGTGGGCGTTCAGTCATCGGCAATTGTGGTTCAGTCGCTAGCCAGAGGAGATAAAGATTTTGGAAAGATTTTACCAAAACTTCTGAAAGAATCTGCTGTTGGGTTGGTCAATGGATTGCTTTTAGCAAGTTTAATTTTCGGAATAGCATATGTTTTTGAAAGTGCCGAATTTGGCTTGGTTGTAAGCATTTCGCTTTTTACTGTAATCGTATTCGCGGCTACCGTTGGAACATTAATCCCATTAATTTTAAATCGCTACAAAATAGATCCTGCCTTAGCTACGGGGCCATTCATAACAACCTTGAATGATGTAACAGGTTTGTTCATCTATTTTACAATCGGGATGTTGCTTTTGGGACATTAATTTCAAAAGCTTAAGGAACAAACTTATTTTGAATCCATGTGTTCTATAAAAAATCAAATATTTTTATAAATTTGTTACCTACAAAACTAAAACTATGAAAAAACTATTATCTGTATTTTTTGCTCTAATTTTTGCTCTAAGCTTTAAGGCTCAAGTTACAACATCATTAAATTTGGAAGGGATTCCAAAAATTGTTTTTCCGAAAATTAATAGAGCTCAATTGGCTCAAGAGGATGAAATTCGAGAAAAACAAGGAGTTTTATATCGAATTGGTGTTGCTCAATTCACGAACATCACAACTCAAAACTCTGGTATTTGGACAAATAACTCAGACGGAAGTAGATCATGGAAGTTACGTGTTTCTTCTCCAGAAGCAGAAGCATTAAGTTTTTTATTTGAAACATTCAAACTTTATGGTGAATCAACTTTAAACATACTTAATCTTGATGGTAAAATAACGCACAATGCAATGACAAAAGAAGATGTTCAGGAAATGTTTACTCAAAATGCAGCGTTGTGTCAGGGTGATGATTTAATTTTAATTTTAAACGAACCAGCAAA
>VGML01000264.1 GCA_016866415.1 Bacteroidota bacterium
CTCTAAAAAAACTAAACCCCAACAACATAGTCAGGGTTTACTAGTAGCGTATGCCCTGACCGAATGAAATGAGCGTCAGGGAGACCGAGAGTTGAACACTGACGAAACTATGTTTGTCAGTGTTCTGACAACTTTTGTATTAGCAAAAGTTCGTCAGAGCTCGGGACACCTTCTTGGTATTTCAAGATAAATTCAAAGGTTCTTTTTAAAGATAAATTCTTGAGTTTGCGTTCTAGTAATTTCGCTTCAGATTTAGTTGCTTTCTCTCCCTTCCAAACGAGTATCCAAGGAACTCCCGATTGAGTGGCTTTTTCATACCCATTATTGTGACGGCTTAATCGGTAGTTAATATTTCCAGTTTCTCCTTTGTAGAAAGAATTCAGTTTCTTGGAATATAAAATATAGGTATAAAACATCTCTAAAAAAACTAAACCCCAACAACATAGTCAGGGTTTACTAGTAGCGAGACCGAGAGTTGAACTCGGGACCTTTGGGTTATGAATCCAACGCTCTAACCAACTGAGCTATCTCGCCATAATTGAGGGTGCAAATATAAGCAGAAATTTAATTTTAACACTCAAAGATTAATAAGAAATTAATTTATTTCAAATCAATTAACGCTGTCCAAAGTGAGATTTTACGATTGTCCATTCGTGGCCAAATTGGACGAACTCGATTGTCATGCGCTGCAATTCCCAAGTAATCCCCGAAAAAATCAGTTTCATTTGGGATAAACGACTTTTCAGAAATCGTTTGCTGTTGAAATGTATTTCCACCATCGCTGCTCATGCACCAAACAACATCCGTTTGTAAATCGTTGGACTTGTATTTGCTTCGATCGTAAAAGACGAAATGTAGATTACCATTTGTTTGATCAATGGCGATATTGGTAAAAAACTGATGCGATCGACTTTTATCTTGGTTCACTTTGATTGGTTTCGACCAGTTATCTCCTCCATTTGTTGATTTTATGAGCCATACATCCGTGTTATCATTTCCATTGCGTTGATCGCTCCAATTTAGATATAAAGTACCTTTGTTTGGTCCATTACTCATATCTGAAACCAGAAAAGGTAATCCATTCGCTCTGAAAAATCCGGGAACTTTGATGTCCCAACCTTCCGGTTGATATTCAAGAAATTTTTCTTCCTTCAACCATGTTTTTCCGTCATCAATCGATTTTTGAAAAACCAATCCTTTTGGTCCTGCCCAGGTAACGTATATTTCACCGTTCAAACCCAACGCAGGAACAGCACCTTCGACCGTTAAATCACCATCCATGCAGTCTCCACCGAACTTTGAGATGCGTTTTGGTTCAGACCACGAAATTCCACGATTCGTTGATTTGGAAAACATGATGAAGGAACTATCTTTCGGATTTGGTGAGTCGTAAGCGTCGAATTGCGTCCAGGTCATATAAATCACGTTTGTTTTTGGATTAACAACTACCCAATGTTTATCCTGAACTTTTGTTCCTATTTGTTTGGTTGCACTTTCAATGGCAAAGGAGCCTTCAATTCGATCCGTTGCCTGACAAATAATTTGACCGAGATGAGCTCGTTTTGTGCTTGATAAATGAAAATAGTATAACCTTCCTGTCTGATCGAACGTTAATACCGGATCACCAAAAACACCATATTTGCTTTTCAATTTTTTACTTGTCCATGTTTTTCCACCATCCTTTGAATAATGATAACCTTGTAAAATAGAACCTCCAGCGATAAAATCCTTATTTTTTGGATTTATGGCAATCGATGGCTCACATTCATTGTATGGGTAATTGGCATCCACCGGGGGAATTTGAATGTTTTTATATCCAATTTGGGCAAACGAACTTGATATAAGCAAAAGGAATAAAATTGTTGCTCGCATATTATCTTAACCAATAATTAAACAAACTTTCATTTTTACTGCCAACCTCTTGCTGAAACTGAAATTGAGGTTTGCGATAATTAGTCATTTTAACTTTCACGGAGAACAATTTCTCTTCCCGAGCAAGAAGAAGTTCGGCAGTTTCACTCGTATTGAGTCCATTCATCATTCCTTCCAACATACCTTGGTTTACTCTGAATCCATTGCATCCTACAATTTCATCTCCTACACTTATTCCGGCATCTTCCGCACAGGACCCTGCTCGAATTGCTTTCACCATTACTTTTCCGTTTTCCTCTCTGACCGTTGCTCCAAAAGATGGTTTAAAAGTAGATACGTCCTTTACAGAAACGCCTATGTTATCAAAAATCTCGGCATACGGAATAACCTCAGTTCCATGAATGTATTTCTTGAAAAAATCATCCAAATTCTTGCCTACAAATTTTTCAAGTTCTGTTTTAAATTCAGCCTCTGTAAATCCACGATTCATTTCAACATAAAACTTTTGGAACAAGTGTTTCATAAAATGATCCAAGCATTGCTTGCCTTTTGAATTGCTGATAATCGCAGCATCAAAAACAGCTCCGAGAATGGTTCCTCTGGAATAATAAGTCATCGAAGTGTTTGCGCTGTTTTCAGTTGGACGATAAGCCTTAATCCAAGCGTCGAAACTCGCGTGTGCAACTGGCTGAACTCGCGCCCCTACAGATCCTTCCACGTAATTCACAGAACTTTGAATCTTTCCAAGCATTTCTTCCTTCGTGTAATAACCAGCTCTTCTTAGAATCAATTCGTCGTAATAGGATGTAAATCCTTCCATAACCCAAAGAAGGGTTGTGTAGTTTTCTTGATCGTAATCAAATGGTCCCAATTCAAAAGGTCGAATTCGTTTTACGTTCCATAGATGAAAGTATTCGTGTGCTACTAAATTCAAAAAGTTTCGATATTCCGAACCGCTGTAAGTCCAACGATTCACACTCAAAACGCAGGAATTGGTGTGCTCCAATCCACCCTGTCCATCGACCACATTATGAACAATAAAAACATATTCTTTATTGGGGTTTGAGCCAAAAATGGCAGTTTCAGCATCAATGACTTTCGCCATATCAGTTTTAAGAGCATTAACATCGTAATATGCTTCACCATACATAGCAACAGTGTGTTTGGTCCCCGAAGCTATAAAATCAAAAACAGTTTGATTTCCAATTTCTATAGCGCCG
>VGML01000265.1 GCA_016866415.1 Bacteroidota bacterium
TATTGAACAAGGAGTATTTTTCGAACAACGCTAATTTGAGTCAAATTCTATTGAAAGTTTCAATTCTATTCTAAGTTGGATAAAGCCAAGTACATTATTGAGTGGTTGAAATCATATGCGGAAAGAGCAAAGTCAACCGGTTTTGTTGTGGGAATATCCGGAGGGATCGACTCAGCTTTAACTTCCGTTTTATGCGCTGAGACAGCTGAAAAAGTTATTTTGGTTAATATGCCGATTCGTCAAACTGCTGCTGAATATGGTCGTGCTCAAAAACACATTGATGACTTGTTAAGGAGATACAAAAATGTCTCATCGCATGAATTAGATTTAACAGGAGTATTTTCTACATTCGAAAAGATAATGCCATTCAATATTGAGGAAAATAAATTGGCCATGGCAAATTCCAGGTCACGTCTTCGAATGACAACACTTTATGCTGTCGCACAAGCGAATGGGTGTTTGGTTGCTGGCACAGGAAACAAAGTAGAGGATTTTGGTGTTGGTTTCTTCACCAAATACGGAGATGGGGGAGTCGATTTAAGTCCAATTGCTGATTTATACAAATCTGAAGTTTTTGAAATGGCCAGGAAAATGGGGGTTATTGACGAAATCTTATCTGCAAAACCAACGGATGGCCTCTGGGCTGATGGTCGAAGTGATGAAGATCAAATTGGAGCAACTTATCCTGAACTTGAATGGGCGATGGAATATCTTAAATTGGATAGGAGAGAGGATTTATCTGAAAGACAGAAAGAAGTAATTGAAATCTATAAAAGATTTAATTCGGCGAATCAACATAAAATGAAACCAATTCCGGTTTGTACGTTTCCTGAAAGTAATTAGATTTGAATCAGAAAATCCGATGATGATTCGTTTCGTTTTTTTATTTTTCCTTTTCCGATTATCCCATGTAAAGTCAAATTCAATTGACAAGGCATTTAATGCACTTAATAGAAAGGATTACTACACAGCAAATGGTTTGTTCGTAAAAGCCTCCAAGAAAAATCCTTCCATCTCTTATTTTGGTCTTACACAACTTTATCTCAAGCACGATTTTCTCAATTTGGATAGTGCTTACCAATGCATTTTAAGATCAGAAAAAACATTTTCTGTAGTGTCTCAAAAGAAAAGAGAAAACTATCAAAAACATAATTTTGATTCACTTTCAATTCAATTTTGGAAGCAAGCAGTAAGCGATGCTTTTTTTGAAGTTGAACAATTGAATTTGACAGAGATGGGTTTACAGCATTACATTGATAAAAACGGTTGGTCACGACATGTTGAGCGAGCGGTTTTTTTACGCGATTCCATTGCTTATCATGATTCAAAAAATCAAAATTCCAGCGCTTCAACAAATCTTTTTCTCAGTAAATACCCTAACTCAGTTTATGCATCCAAAGCTCGAATTTTACTTCAAGATCAAGAGTATCGAGAAACTACAATTGCAGGTAGGATTTCTGATTATGAGAAATTTATTGAATTATTCCCGAGTAATATTCACATTTCAGATGCTGAAAACCGAATTTATAAACTTTCGACTGCATCTGGAGAATTGAAAGACTATGAAAAGTTCATTACCAACTATCCACAAAATGGAAATGTCAATGAGGCCTGGAGACAATTATATAGAAATTACTTTTCGGGTTTTGATCTTGCGAAATTTGATTCATTTGAGAAGGAATACCCGAATTTTCCTTTTAAAGAAGAATTAAAACAAGATAAATTGGTTTTTTATGAAAATTATTTTCCTGTTGCTATTAACGAAAAATATGGATATATAAATTCGACAGGAACAATTGTTATTAATGCTGAATACGATGAGGTTGGTCCATTTAAAAATGGATTGGCTGTTGTATTGAAGGACTCGAAATTTGGAGTAATAAACAAGAAAAATGAACTTGTAGTTGATTTTAAATACGATGAGATTGTAGATTTTCAAGATGGTCGAGCCATTGTGTCCTTAAATCAAATGTATAATTTGATTGATCCAGTAGGAAAGGAAATTTCCTTAAATTATCTAAATGACTTAGTCTATTTTTCAAATGGAATTTATGTTGGTTTGATAGATACGTCATATCGATTTTTAGATAAAAACCTTAAAGTAGTTTCTAATCTTAATTGTCAAGAAGTTGGAGATTTATTCACAGGGCATGCAATCTTTCAAATGAATGATAAATATGGTGTGGTCGATTCAAGTTTGAATGTTAAAATACCTAGTCAATTTGATGAAATTCAACGGTTTAATGAAGGTATTTTCATTTATGTATTGAATAATAAAAAAGGATTGATTTCCGTCGACGGCATAAAATTAACAGAACCAATCTATGACGATATATCAGAGTTAAATTATGAAAATAAAACAGCTGTTGTAAAAATTGGCTCAACTATTTCTTGGATCAAGATGGATGGTAGTAAACTATTTGATTTTACTGCAGAATATTTCCCAAATGCCTTAGAGTTCGCTCAATTTTCAAAAGGATTTGCTGTTTTTAGAAAGAAGGGTAAGTATGGTTTTATTGATGAAAAGAGTAAGCTAGCCTTAAAGACATCTCTTCAGACTACTTCTAAATATGTAAATGCTATTCCTGTTGAGAAGGATTCGAAATGGGGATTGATTGATTTCAAAGGAAAAGTTATAAAATCCTATGAGTTTGATTTATTGGAGGATTGGAATGGAAGAGGAATTTTAGTTCAAAAAAATGGTTTGAGTGGGCTTTGGGATTACAATTTCACATCCATCCTTCCCATCGAATTTAATTCAATTAAAGTTTTTGATAATCGATATTACATTGTTACAAAAGATTCAAAATGTGGTTTATATGATTTTTCAGGTAAACTGATTATTCCTATCATTTATGATCGGATTCAACTTTTTGATAAGGATTGCGTAACTTTAATTAATGAAAATGAAGTTTCTTATTACTTTAATCGAACAAATCACTACTTAAAATTAACAAGATGAAACGAGTAATGAACCGTACTGATCGATTAATTCTAGCCTTTATTTCGGCTATCGCGGTTTATATTTTCATTTTTGTATACAGTGAGTTAACTTCAGTAAAAAATACAC
>VGML01000266.1 GCA_016866415.1 Bacteroidota bacterium
ATGAAAAAAATCTTCTTTTCAACTTTTATTTTTTGCTCCTCATTTTCTGTTTTTTCTCAGAAATATAGTGAGGATCTTGAAAAAAGTTACACTAAAACTGAGTTAAAGAAAATGAATTCAGAAGACCTGATTTTGTTGGAATATGCCTTAAATAACGGTTTTTACATCGCAGCTTTGCCGTCCAAGGAATCTTCTGATATAAAAAAGTTGAATGTCACTACCGAAATTAAAAAATTCACAGACTTAGGATTGCGAATTGAAAATCAAAATCAATACTTTAACATTGTTGGAACCGATAAAATGTTGGTTGTAAAATCCAAGTATGTGTTACAAAACGAATTAAATAACAAGAATAATTAAGTAATGAAAAATCTATTTAAAACACTTTTATTTGTTCTAATTTCTTCGATTTCGTTTGGTCAGAATGTGACAATGGGAGATGTTGGTTTTCCACCATCAAACCCCATAAACTGTAACACTTTTGGGATTTCAGGAACAAATTTTTTTGATCCGGGTGGACAAACAGGTAATTATACAGCCAATTTTAATGACACTACGGTTTTTTGCCCTGATCTTACTTTGGGTACAAAGGTCACCTTAACCTTTGCAATTAATGCAGGATTTGAATTTAATGTGGATGGTTCGGATTTCATTTATGTTTATGATGGACCAAACACGAGCGCTCCACTTTTGGGAATTCATAATTCGGTTACAGATCCAACAGGGTTTGCTTATCAGGCTTCTTGGGATAATCCTTCTGGGTGTTTGACAGTTGTATTTATTTCAAATGGTTCTGCCGAAGGAACAGGGTGGTTGGCTAACGTACAATGTGGAAATCAATATCAGCCTTTTGAAGGTCATATTGAAGCATACGTAAATGGTACAGGACCAAATGCATTGAATCCACTTGATACTGGATTTGTTGACGTTTGCTTTGGAGATAGTATCTTATTTGTTGCAAAACCTCTTTTCCCGAATTCATTGGAAACCACAGGATATGGGTATTCACAAAATGTCAATTCCAATGTTGATTTTCAATGGGAAATCACAGACGGTGGAACTTACCCACAAAATGATTCTATTTGGTTTACTCCTCCGGCTCGTTCAGGATATTTGGTTGACGTAAAAATAACTGATCAATTTCCACTTAGTGAACGAGTTAGATGCAAGGTGAGGGTTTCTCTATTGCCAAGTTTTGCTGGAACTGGACCTTTGGAAGATTCCGTTTGTTTGGGATTAAATACTGAACTTATTGGTGGTGTAACGACACAAGATACGGTAGGTGTGACAATTCCACCAGGAACCTTTGAATTAGGCGGTAACTTTGCTGGCTTGACTTATTTGCCAGATGGTTCTGGTCAACAGTATACTGCGCCAATCAATATATCAGGTTTTCCCGATGGTGCTGTAATATCGAATGATCAAGATTTGAATCAGGTTTGTATTACCATGGAACACTCCTATTTAGGAGACTTGGAAATATGGTTGGAGTGTCCTTCCGGGCAAATTGTTCCGCTCGTTAATTCTTATGGTGCTGGAGCAATTCCAGGTGGAAATAGTGGAGGAGGAACCTATTTAGGTCATCCAATTGATGACTCTGGAGGTGGCGGTCCTGGAGAAGGTTGGGAATATTGTTTTAGTTCAGTTTTCAATACCATTAATGGTTCTATGACCCAAAACTTGGGTAATACTGTTCCTGTAACTAATCAACCACCTTTGTCTGCAGGAACGTCTATTGATCCAAGTGATACCTATCAACCTGAGTCAGCTTTTAGTACTTTTGCTGGTTGCCCTATCAATGGAGCATGGACAATTCACGTTCAAGATAATTTGGGAATCGATGATGGATATATTTTTGAATGGGGTCTATTCTTTGACGCTTCATTCTTTCCTGGTTTAGGAAGTTATCAAACGGAGGCCGATACAAGTTGGTGGACGTTTGATCCAACAATTGTTTCAGGACAAAATGATACATTGATTATTGTTCAACCTAATCAAACGGGGGTATACAGCTATACATTCAATATAATCGATAATTTTGGTTGTGCATATGATACAACTGTGGCTTTCGTTGTTTTACCGCTTGCAAATATCTTTGATGATACAATTGCATGTAATCAAACTTTCCAAGTATCTGGAACCTCTGCTTTTAACGGTGGTGTTTGGTCCGCAGCTGATACCGCTATAAGTATTTCAAATATATCAATTAATAATCCCATTATTAGTACTTCGACACCTGGCATATATGAGGTTGTCTTTACCGATAATCAATGTAATTACTCAGATACAGGAAGAATTGAATTTCCTCCACCCATTTATGTTCAAGTCCTTGACACATTAATTTGTGAAAATGCCAATTTTGAGCTGAATCCATTAACTATGAATGTTGGTGTTTTACAAGCAGGCTACAATCCCGGTTATCAATTTTCTTGGGAAAATGGAAGCACCGATTCCATTCGGATAATAAATCAACCAGGAAATTATATTGCAACTGTTTCTAATTATTGTTATACCTATTCAGATACAGCTACCATAGGTAATAAGGTTTGCGATATAATTGCTCCAAATATTGTTGTTCTTTCTTCTCAAGCAGGAAATAATACGTTTTTTGTCAACTACAGTGGATTGGAGGCCTTTTATTGTGTAATTACCAACCGTTGGGGAAATAAAATATACGACTACACTGATCCAGCAGGCGCTTGGGATGGAAGAACAATGGGAGGAACTATAGTTGAAGAAGGAGTTTATTTTTATAAAATCGAAGCCACCCTGCAAGGAGGGGAAGATGTTAAACTTCATGGTTTCGTCCATTTGAAATATTAAGTTGTCTAACTTTGCTTTTCATAATTTGGCAAACATGACGATTAGTGAATTTCAAAGAGATATCCAACAAGGAATACCGGCATTAATTCCACAGAAGAAGGAATATGATTTAAGTGTAAATCATGCTCCAAAACGCAAAGAAATTTTATCCCGTGATGAGAAGAAGTTAGCCATTCAAAATGCACTTCGTTATTTCCCAAAGGCACAGCATAATGAACTAGCTGAAGATTTTGCTG
>VGML01000267.1 GCA_016866415.1 Bacteroidota bacterium
AGAATTGATCATCAGGGGCGTTAAATACGAAGTACTTGCAGATGGCCAAGTAAATCAAATTCGTTCTCAAATTGCCAATCCAGAGGTTAATATGGAAATTGTGCAATTGGAAAAAGCACCCAAAATAGCAGTTTATACTCCTCCAAATAAGCAACCTTGGGATGATGCGGTTACGCTTGTTTTGGAATATGCCGAAATTAAATACGACAAAATTTATGATTCTGCAATTGTAATGGGACTATTACCAAAATACGATTGGTTGCACCTTCATCATGAGGATTTTACAGGTCAATACGGTAAGTTTTACAGCTCTGCTCGAAATCAACGTTGGTATCAAGAGCAAATTGAAATAGCCGAAAAAGATGCTAAAATGCTCGGATTCAAAAAGGTATCAGAGTTGAAACTGGCTGTTGCAAAAAACTTAAAGAGTTTTGTTGTTGGGGGCGGATTTCTTTTTACAATGTGCAGTGGTACGGATAGTTTCGATATAGCTCTTTCGGCAGAAGGAGTTGATATTTGCGAATCGGTATTTGATGGTGACGGATCTGATGCTCGGGCGCAAGAGAAATTAGATTTCTCAAAAACTTTTGCCTTCAAGGATTTTCATCTAATCAAAGATCCAATGGTTTATGAGTATTCCGATATTGATGCTTCGGATTTAAGGAATCAACGAATCATAACAGAACCGATGGATCAATTTACACTGTTCGATTTTTCTGCAAAATGGGATATCGTTCCAACCATGTTAACTCAGTGCCACGTGGATGTAGTCAAAGGATTCATGGGCCAAACAACAGATTTCCGAAAAGAATTCATAAAGTCGAATGTTTTGGTTTTAGGTGAGAATAAAGCTGCTGGAACTGCTCGCTACATTCATGGAGAAATGGGGCAAGGCACTTGGACATTTTATGGTGGGCATGATCCTGAAGATTATCAGCATTTCGTTGGAGATCCTGTAACAGATTTAAACCTTCATCCAAATTCACCGGGATATCGTTTGATTTTGAATAATATTTTATTTCCAGCAGCGAAAAAGAAAAAAAGAAAAACTTAGATTTCTTTGTTTTTTATTGTTAATTCAATAGAAATGCTTAAACTTGCCTTGTCTTAATTGCCTTTTCGGCTTTGTACCCCCACTTAAAAATCATAACTAACTTTTAATCAATTAAATGGATCGTAAAGAATTAGAGAGTAAAAAAATCTCAGACCTTCGTGTAATTGCACAAACTATTGGAATAGCAAATTCTGAAAACTATAAAAAACCAGAACTTATAAGTTTAATTACTGGTGAATCTTCACTTGAAATTAAGGATGATGGAGCAGAACTTAAATCAGAAAAAAGTGATTTAGGTCAGAAAGGTAAACGCAAAAGAATTACTAATGAAACAATTACGGAATCTACTTTATTTTCAGATGAAAATAATGACAAAGTAGAATCAATTGAGAATGAAGTATTAGTCATCAATGAAAATCCAATAGAAGAGGTTGTAAATGAAGTAATTTCATCAACAGATGAAAAAAAGGATGTTGAAGGTCCTACTAACAATCGAAACGACAATCAAAACTTCAAACACCAAAAGCACCATCATCGCAGTCGAAACGAGCAACAAGAGAATTCAAATTCTCAAGATTTTAATAGTCGATTCGAGGAGAAAATACCAGATGAAAATTATGATTTAGTTGGAATTGTATCTGCTGAGGGAGTTTTGGAGGTAATTCAGGATGGTTATGGTTTTTTACGCTCTTCTGATTACAATTATTTACCATCTCCCGATGATATTTACGTGTCCCAAAATCAAATAAAGCTTTTTGGTTTGAAAACAGGAGATACTGTTAAAGGAACAATTCGTCCGCCGAAAGAAGGGGAGAAGTATTTCCCTTTGGTAAAAGTTGAATCAATAAACGGTCGCGATCCATCTTACATTCGTGATCGTGTTCCTTTCCAATATTTAACGCCATTATTTCCTTCTGAGAAGTTTAAACTTACGGGTCACAAACAAGAGTCTTTATCAACTCGTGTAATGGATTTATTCGCTCCAATAGGTAAAGGCCAACGTGGAATGATTGTAGCTCAGCCGAAAACGGGTAAAACCATGTTGTTGAAGGATGTAGCAAATGCAATTGCAGCAAATCATCCAGAGACGTATTTGATTGTTCTATTGATTGATGAACGTCCTGAAGAGGTGACGGATATGGCTCGAAGTGTTAAGGCTGAAGTGATTGCATCTACTTTTGATGAACCGGCAGAACGACACGTTAAGGTTGCTAATATGGTTCTTGAAAAAGCGAAACGAATGGTAGAATGTGGACATGATGTCTGTATTTTGCTAGATTCAATAACTCGTTTGGCTCGAGCTTACAATACTGTTTCTCCTGCTTCAGGTAAAGTTTTGTCCGGTGGTGTGGATGCCAACGCATTGCACAAGCCAAAACGATTCTTCGGTTCTGCTCGAAAAATTGAAAATGGTGGTTCACTTTCTATATTAGCTACTGCCTTAACTGAAACAGGTTCAAAAATGGACGAAGTTATTTTTGAGGAATTCAAAGGAACTGGTAACATGGAATTACAATTGGATCGTAAGATTTCAAATAGAAGAATTTATCCGGCAATTGACATTACCGCATCAGGAACAAGAAGAGAGGATTTGTTGGTTGGAAAAGATGTTTTACAGAGAGTGTGGTTAATCCGTAAGTTTATTGCTGATATGAATCCTGTTGAAGCAATGGAATTCCTAAAATCTCATATGGAAAATACGCTTTCAAATGAAGAGTTTTTAATTTCAATGAATAGCTAAAATGAAGTTTCCAATTAAAGTTGGACTGATTTGCGCTGCTATTTGGATTGGATTGAAGCTTCTTGCTTGGACTTTTTCATTTAGCTTAAACGAGATTAAACCGTTCGTTTTTGTCAATATGTTCCTTTTAACGGCAGCTATCACAATTGCTCTGTACTTTGTTAAGTTAAAAGAAGATGATAGTAATTTATTGAATGATATAAAAAATGGAATGCTAGCAGGAATGCCATACTCTGTTA
>VGML01000268.1 GCA_016866415.1 Bacteroidota bacterium
AATACAAAAGGAATCGTTGCTGCCTTCAAACTCGAACAAGGTAACTTCGATTTTTTGGAAGAAATGAATTGATTTCAAACAATTTACTGTAAAATCAAATGAAAAAAACAAAAATAGTCGCGACACTCGGTCCGTCATCAGCAAAAAAAGAGGTATTGAGAGAAATGATTTTGTCCGGACTAAATGTCTGCAGACTTAATTTTTCACATGGCTCATATGACGATCATGCCGCAGCAATCACTTTGATTAGAGAATTAAATGAAGAACTTGGTCAAAATGTAGCTATTTTGGCGGATCTTCAAGGCCCTAAAATCAGAACCAATGAAATGGAAAATAACGGCGTTTTATTGGATGTAGGACAAGACATTAAGGTCTTGGTAGAAAAAGTAGTAGGGAATAAAGAGCGTTTTTCGATAAACTATGCCAAATTGCCTAAAGACGTTCAGGCGGGAGAAAGAATCTTACTGGATGATGGGAAAATCGTTTTGGAGGTTAAGTCCACGGATGGTAAATCAGAAATTGTTTGCACGGTAATTCAAGGAGGTATTTTATCCTCAAAAAAAGGAGTAAATTTCCCGAATACAAAAATTTCATTACCATCGCTGACTGAGAAAGATCAATTAGATTTAGAATTTGCACTGGATCAAGAAGTTGATTGGGTTGGACTCTCTTTTGTCCGTTCTGCTCGAGACATTATTGAATTAAAACATCGTATTTCAGCCAAAGGTGGCCATGCAAAGGTTATCGCAAAAATTGAAAAACCAGAGGCTTTAGAATGTATAGATGACATTATTCAGGAAAGTGACGGATTGATGGTCGCAAGAGGTGATTTAGGCGTAGAAGTTCCATTTCAAAATGTTCCTTTAATTCAAAAAATGCTCATCACCAAATGCATTCACAAGGCTAAACCAATCATTGTGGCTACTCAAATGATGGAGACCATGATTTCAAGTATGACGCCAACACGAGCTGAAGTCAACGATGTAGCAAATGCTGTTTTGGATGGAACGGATGCAGTAATGCTATCTGGGGAAACTTCTGTTGGAAAATATCCTGTAGAGGTTATAAAAACGATGGCTAACATTATCAAGGAAATGGAAACATTTGATGGCATTTACAACAAAGAAGAATTACCGGAAAAAAACCAAGATCGCTTCATTTCTGACTCTATTTGTTTCAACGCGTGCAGACTTTCTCAACGTGTAGAGGCAAAAGCAATTATTACCATGTCTTTTTCAGGTTATACCGCTTATAAAATTGCATCTCAACGTCCGAATACCGATATTTTCGTTTTTACCAGCAATCAGAAAATTTTAACTCAACTTAACTTAGTATGGGGTGTTAAAGCTTTCTATTATAACAAACGAATCAGCACGGATCATACGATTGCCGACATTAAATACTTGATGAAGTCAGAGGGCTTTTTGAAATCAGGAGATCTAGTGATCAACATCGCTTCCATTCCTCTTGAGGATTTAGGAAGTTCAAACATGTTAAAATTAAGCTACGTGGAATAATTTTTTAATTTTTCATTCTTTCAAAGGATAATTTTCATTAACTTAAATAAGAAAAGTTGATATGGAGAATAAATGGTTAGTGAAAAATGTAGGAAGAGAAGAAGAAATTATTGAGTTAAAAGATAATCTAAAAGTTGATCGAATAATAGCAACTCTGCTTCATCAAAGAGGTCTGCGCACTTTTGAAGAAGCTCGTAAATTTTTAAACCCCGATTTAAATGATTTACACGATCCGTATTTGATGAAAAATATGGATTCGGCTGTTGAACGCTTGATTCAGGCTTTGGATTCCAAGGATAAAATATTACTGTTTGGAGATTACGATGTGGATGGAACGACGGCCGTAGCATTGATGCACGAAGTACTAAAAAATCACCACAAAGAATTAGGTTTTTACATCCCCGATAGATACTCCGAAGGATATGGAATTAGTACTTCGGGAATTGACTTTGCAAAGGAAAATGGTTTTTCATTAATCATTGCGCTGGATTGTGGAATAAAAGCTATTGAAAAAGTAGAATACGCCAAGAGTTTAGGTATTGATTTCATTATTTGTGACCACCACGAACCTGGTGACATTGTTCCAAATTGTATTGTTCTTGATCCCAAACAAAGCGATTGTAGTTATCCGTTTAAAGAGCTTTCAGGTTGTGGAGTTGGATTTAAATTACTCCAAGGACTTTACAAAAAAATGAACCTCGATTACAATGCACTCTTTGCACAATTGGATTTATTGGCAATTAGCATTGGAGCTGATATTGTTCCAGTTATTGGGGAAAATAGAATTCTTTGTTATCAAGGTCTGAAATTACTGAATGAAAAACCAAGAGCTGCATTTCAAGAACTTATTGAATTGGCTGGAAAAAAGTTTCCGTTGAATTTAACGGATGTCGTTTTCATAATTGCGCCAAGAATAAATGCAGCTGGAAGACTTCGAACTGGAAAAGCAGCTGTGGAATTAATGATTTCAACCGATCAGAATGAACTAACTCGTATAGCAAAAGAAATCAACGCGGATAATTCAGAGCGAAAAACCATAGATAAGGAAATCACCGATGAAGCTTTGCAACAAATTTCATCAGATCCCCATTTTGCATCGAAATCTTCAACTGTTGTTTTCAAAGAAACGTGGCATAAAGGCGTCGTTGGAATTGTTGCTTCAAGACTCATTGAAACCCATTTTCGACCGACAATCGTTTTAACCCAATCGAATGGGATGATAACGGGTTCTGCAAGAAGTGTTAATAATTTTGATTTGTACAATGCTCTTTTGCAATGCGATGACTTATTGGAACAATTTGGTGGACATAAGCATGCTGCAGGTATGTCATTAAAACCAGAAAACTTGGAAGATTTCAAAAAACGATTTGAAGAAATGGTTGCCAAAACAATTTCGATTGAAGACAAAACACCGATTCAGAAAATAGATGTTTCTATCAATTTGAATGAAATTCATGGTACAGAATCTCCCCATCAA
>VGML01000269.1 GCA_016866415.1 Bacteroidota bacterium
AATTCTGTTGTTGTCACTGTAGATGAAGTTGCTGGTGTAAATGAATTAGATATGCAACTTTTAAATTTGTATCCTAACCCAAATAACGGTATTTTCGAATTAGAAGTAGATGGTTTGAAAGTAGACAAAGTGATTTGTAAATTGTTTAATATACAAGGACAACTTGTTTCAGAATTTAGTCTTGATTTAGTTAATGGAAAAGTAAACAAGACGATTGAAATGAGTAAAAAACTTGCCGCCGGTACCTATTATTTAGGTTTATATGAAAATGATAAAGCCTTAATCAAACAGTTTATCAAACAATAATTAATCTAATTACAAATAGAAGAGGCGTATTCCAAGAGAATATGCCTCTTTTTTTTATTGTATAATTTGTTAAATTTTTATTTTAGCACTATATGAATGAAATCATTAACACACTAAAAAAGAATCTAAGCCAAGCAAGATTTACGTATCTTATTGTAATAACTTCAATTTTAATCTTTTTATCAATTCACATAGCGGAGAAAGGTACTTTTGTTTCAGATAAGACATTGACTAAATTTGGCGCTCCCACGGCGATTGAAATTTTTAGTGGTAAATATTGGGGAATCGTTTCGAATAGTTTTGTGCACTATAATTTCGCTCATTTAATTATCAATCTGATTGCCACGCTATTAATCGCATCCTATGTTGAACGTAGAATTGGATTTTGGAAACTTTTTGCCTTCGGTCTTTTAGCCTCATTGATTACATCTGCTTTTCAAGTTTCATTTTCTAATGACGCTGGTATCGGACTTTCTGGTGTAAATTACGCTCTTTTTGGATTTATTTTTGGAAAAACGTTTATCGATCAACGATTTCGAATTGTTACGAAAAACTTCGCATTGATCGTCATGACATTATTTATCCCATTTTGTGAGTTCATGAACAGAACTTCGAACTGGAATGTCGCAACGGTTGCTTTGGTTTCGGGGTTATTCTTCGGTATTCTATTCGCTGGCTTGTTTTCAATATTCAAATTGATTTCAACCATCATTCTATCGACTATGTTTTTATTTTCATTGATTACGTTAATCTATTCACCCTGGTCAGCAGAATGGAACTGCTCTAAAGGCATGAAACTTCATAATGAAACAAAATTAGTTGATGCTAAAAAATTCTACGAAACATCACTTCGAATCAATCCCAAAGCAAAATGCGCATCAGACAACTTGACCCTAATTAAAATAGATGAACTATCAGAAAAAGCGCTTAAACTGCATGAAAACGAAAAATATATTGAAGCAGGAAAAATTTATGATGAAATTTTAAAAATTGACCCAAAAAACCAATGGGCAATAGATAACAAAAGAAGATTACCTTAATTGCTATTAAAGTTAAAAACAATTTTATTAAATAAATGTCCAATAAATATAAAATCAATGCAGACTAAACAAATTTCTTTGTTAATTTTAGGCGACAAATTTATAACCATGAGTGAAACAGCAAAAATTGAATTAGAAGGAAAGATTTATGAACTTCCCGTAATAGTTGGTTCAGAGAACGAGAAGGCGATTGACATTTCCAAACTTAGGGACTTAACTGGTTACGTTACCTTGGACACAGGATACAAAAACACAGGGGCTACAAAAAGTGCTATAACATTTTTAGACGGAGAAGAAGGAATACTTCATTACAGAGGATATCCAATTGAACAATTAGCGGAGAAAGCTTCGTTCATTGAAGTTGCATATCTTCTCATTTATGGAGATTTACCTACTCAACAAGAATTGGACGATTTCGAAGCTAGCATTAAAAAACATACGCTTGTACATGAAGACATGAAGCAATTCTTCGAGGCATATCCAGCTCAAGCGCATCCAATGGGCGTCTTGTCTTCAATGATTTCATCATTATCGACATTTTATCCAGAATCGCTTGATCCAAATAGAAGTCAGGAGAAAAAAAATCTGACAGTTCATCGTCTTATCGCAAAATTACCAACGTTAGCGGCATGGGCATACAAAAACTCAATGCGTCACCCATTCATGTACCCAAGAAATGAATTCGACTATTGCAAGAATTTCTTGTACATGATGTTTGCTATGCCCACTGAAGATTATAAAGTTGACCCAGTAATTGTTGATGCGTTAAATAAACTTTTGATTTTACATGCTGATCACGAGCAAAATTGTTCTACTTCGACAGTTAGAATTGTTGGTTCTTCTCAAGCAAACCTATACTCAACAGTTTCAGCAGGAATTTCAGCTCTATGGGGCCCACTTCATGGTGGAGCAAACCAAGAAGTAATCGAAATGTTGGAACAAATTCACAACGATGGTGGGAATGTCGATAAATGGGTTGCAAAAGCAAAAGACAAAGAAGATCCATTCCGTTTGATGGGCTTTGGTCACCGAGTTTATAAGAATTTCGACCCAAGAGCCAAAATCATTAAAAAGGCTTGTGACGACGTTTTAGAAAAGCTTGGTGTTGATGATCCACTTTTAGATATTGCGAAGAAACTTGAAAAAGTGGCATTAGAAGACGAATATTTCAAAGCAAGAAATCTTTATCCAAATGTTGACTTCTACTCTGGAATCATTTACAAGGCAATCGGAATTCCAACAGAAATGTTTACGGTGATGTTTGCACTTGGTCGTTTACCAGGTTGGATTGCTCAATGGAAAGAAATGACTGAAAACAAAGAACCAATTGGTCGCCCACGTCAAATCTATGTTGGAAAAACATCAAGAGATTACGTTGAGATTTCGAAACGATAAAATCTCGGATTTTTCTGAAATGGAATTCTTCGCTCGCCTAATTATACTTTTTTGGGTTCCTTATGGAATAAGTTTTGCTCAAAATTTCAAGGATGGAGATATCATTTTTCAATCCTCGTTATCTCAACAGAGTAAAGCCGTTGAAGAAGCAACAAACTCCCCATACTCTCATTGTGGAATAATATTTTATGAAAAGGGACAAGCTTTTGTTTATGAGGCCGTTCAACCTGTAGGCAAAAGAAAACTAAACGAT
>VGML01000270.1 GCA_016866415.1 Bacteroidota bacterium
CTTCAGGCGAACTTTCCGATCCAAAAAAAGCAACCTTACCATTTGTGAGTGCCCTTGGCGGAGTAGTGGTTCCTGCAGGAATTTACTTGTTTCTGAATTTGAATACGAAAACACAATCTGGTTTTGGAATCCCAATGGCAACTGATATTGCTTTCGCACTGGGAGCTTTGTCGTTGTTGGGAAAACGAATTCCGATTTCCATAAAAGTTTTTTTAACCGCATTGGCCGTTATCGATGATTTAGCTGCGATTCTTGTTATCGCTTTCTTTTATTCAAAAGGAATCGCATGGATTTACTTGCTCTTCGCTTTGCTAACGTTCGGAGTTCTTTACTTATTGAATCGACTGAAAGTTAAATTACTTCTACCCTATTTAATTCTTGGAATTGTATTGTGGTATTTTATGCACCACTCCGGGATTCATGCCACCATTAGTGGGGTGATGTTGGCATTTACCATTCCTGCGACGAAAGACGAATCAAAATCACCTGCAGGAATATTACAAGATTGGCTCGATAACCCTGTTCCATTTGTCATACTGCCTTTATTCGCGATGGCAAATACAGCAATAGTAATTAACCCGAATTGGAGTGAATTTTTCTCTTCACATTACACACTTGGTATTTTCCTAGGCCTCGTTTTCGGGAAACCTATTGGAATAGCATTATTTACATTCATTTTTGTGAAATTGGGTATCTGCAAACTTCCAAGTGGATCAAATTGGAAACAACTTATTTCGGTTTCATTCCTTGGCGGAATTGGATTCACCATGTCAATTTTTGTAACCCTATTAGCTTTTAACGATTCTAATACAATCGATAACTCAAAGCTAATGATATTAATTTCGTCTCTTACCGCAGGAATTCTTGGAATTTTAGCATTGATTTTCGCCACTAGAAAGAAATTCAATTAGGATATAACAATCCGATGTGAATATCTAACGAATTCATGTGAATTCAATCTTCCATTATCAACTATTTTTATCGAACAAAAATTTATCAAACAATGAAAAACAAGTTAAATCCTAAATTTATTTTTTCAGCAATCATGGTATTGGTTGCTTCTATCTCATTCGCTCAAGTAAGCGTGGGTGCGGCTTCAGATTCGACCAATACAGTAGCTGAACAAGTAAAAATCACCGAAGAAATATCCGCTTTTGAATTCTTAATGAAGGGTGGTTTCTTTCTAATTCCAATTGGGATTTTATTGTTTTATACGATTGTTGTCATCGTTGAGCGTGTGCTTTTTATCAGAAGAATGACTCAATTGAACAAAAATATGCTTAATCAAATTAAAGGTGACCTTTCAAATGGAAACATTCAAGGGGCATTAAATTCTATTTCAAGTGATCAAACAGCATATGCAAATGTTGTTCGTGAAGGAGTTTTGACAGTTGGTCGACCAATCGCTCAAATCGAATCGAATATGGAAAAAGTTGCCAATATTGAAATTGGTAAAATGGAAAAAAATATTGGTCACCTGGGGTTAATTGCTGGTATTGCTCCAACACTTGGATTTATCGGAACAATCTCAGGGGTAATCAAAATTTTCTACATGATTTCTATCACTGAAAATGTATCTATCGGAAATATCTCTGGTGGTTTGTATGAAAAAATGATTAGTAGTGGATCGGGACTGATTGTTGGTATCATCGCATTTACAGGCTATCACTTGTTGAATGGAATGATTGACAATTTTGCACTTGCCATTCAGAAAATAAACTTAGAATTTGTTAACCTTATTCACAGACCGAGCAATGGCGATAAAGCGTAATAGAAGGTTCCACGCAGAGGTTGCTACTTCCGCGTTGAGCGACATCATGTTCTTCTTATTGTTGTTCTTTTTGATCATTTCGACGCTTGCGAATCCGAATGTAATTAAAGTTCCATTACCAAAATCAGACGCAAACGAAAAGACCAATAAAGCTCACGTCACCGTTTCAGTGGATTTAAATGGAAAGTACTACGTGGATAAGCGTGAGGTCGCATTCAGCGAATTAGAACAAATATTGCTCGAATCTACGGCAAAATTGAATGATAATACTGTTACGGTTAGAATACCTGGAGAAGCAAAGGTTCAAACTCTAGTTGATATTCTTAACATTGGAATGGATCATGACTTAAAAATGCTGTTGAGCACTCAAGTGGATTCAAAGTAACGAATAAATAAATTAACGTTATATAAAAAACCCACCGCGATGCACGTTTTAAATTTAGATGATTTTGAAGACAAAGGGGAACGCAAGAAAGCAATCATCATTGCTTCCTCTTCGATTGTTGCTTTTTTGATTTTAACTTATTTCGTAACATTTCATATCAAACCAGCTATTCCAGTTGATCTACCGCCACTGAATTCGGATGAAGTCGTAGAAGAATTTATGATTGATAACGTTGAGTTAACCTCTGAAGACGGAGGTGGAGGTGGTGGAACACCAAGCAATGCTCCAATCGATGAACCCAAAGAGCAAACACGAGAATATTTGACATCAAGTGATTCAGACTTTAAAGTAAATTCAGGAAAATCTCAAAATCAAAATTCTGATAATAGCAACAATGCCAGTTCAACTTCAACGCAATCTGATAACCCATTCGCGAGCGGAGGCACTGGAGGAAAAGAAGGTGCAGGAAAAGGGAAATTTGGAGGTGTTGGAAATGGTGGTAATGGTGAAGATGGCCCTGGAAATGGAAGTGGTGGAGGAACACGTGTTCGTTTGAATGACCCTGTTCTTCCACAATATAAAACGGAATTCGACAGTAAGGTTTATCTGCAACTTACAATTAACGGAAATGGTGAAGTTGTTAACGCGAAATGTATCAAATCTAAATCGACTTGTTCTGATGCTTCAATCATTAATGATGTAATTCGTCAGGTGATAAAGCAGGTAAAATACAAGAAAGACCCGAATACAGCCTTGGCAATCACCTATATTACATTAAATATCGATGCTCAATAGCTATCAAGCTGCAATCGATTGGCTTTTTAAACAAT
>VGML01000271.1 GCA_016866415.1 Bacteroidota bacterium
TAGGTCCTGCTTTAGGTGGAACGCGGATGTGGATGTATTCAAATGAGATGGAGGCTCTCAATGATGTTTTACGTTTGTCACGAGGGATGACCTATAAGAATTCAATTTCTGGATTGAATTTGGGAGGAGGCAAAGCCGTAATTATTGGTGACTCACGAACCCAAAAATCGGAAGCGCTATTTAGAAGATTTGGAAAGTTTGTGAACTCCTTAGCAGGAAAATATATTACAGCGGAAGATGTCGGAATTTCACCAATCGATATGAATTGGGTAAGTATGGAAACCAAACATGTGGTTGGTCTTCCAGGAAAAAGTGGCGATCCATCCCCGGTTACGGCCTATGGCGTTTACATGGGAATGAAGGCTTGTGCTAAAGTTCAATTTGGAAGTGACTCGCTAGAAGGAAAGAAAATTGCGGTTCAAGGTGCTGGTCATGTTGGTGAATATTTGATTGGCTATTTGACAAAAGAGAAAGCAGAAGTAATCGTTACAGACATTCAAGCTGATACACTAAAAAGAGTTTCAGAAAAATACAATGCGAAAGTTGTTGCTCCTGAAGCGATTTATGATGTTGATATGGACATTTATGCTCCTTGTGCATTAGGTGCGACCGTTAATGATGAGACTTTAGGAAAGCTAAAATGTTCAATTATCGCAGGAGCTGCAAATAACCAGTTGAAATCTGAGTCAAAACACGGAATTGACGTCATGAAAAATGGTATCATTTACGCGCCAGATTTTGCTATTAACGCAGGAGGTGTTATTAATTGTTTTTCCGAGGTTCAAGGTTTATCAACTGATTGGACACAAAATAAAGCGGAAGAAATATACAGCACTATTTTAAACATTGTAAATCGTTCGCAGTCAGAGAATATTCCAACATATCAAATTGCAAACAAAATGGCTGAGGAGCGAATTGAAGCAATCAGACGTGTAAAACCATTATAAGATGCTCAATCGCAGACATTTAAGAATTAAAGTTCTTCAGGTTTTATATGCTTTTTTTCAGTCGAATGAGACTGATGTAGTGAAGGCCCAAAAAGAAGTACTGTTTACTGTTGAACGAATGTACGATATGTACATTTATTTAATGTTGACACTTCCTGAAATTAAACGCACTGCACAGAATAAAATCGAAGAAAGAAAGAAAAAACTACTTCCTACACATGAAGATTTAAATCCAAATTTAAAATTGGTTGAGAATAAAATAATTTCTCAACTTGAGTCTTGCGATCATCTAAGAAAATTATCTGAACAACGAAAAGTCAATTGGACGGGCGCGGTGAATCAGGAGATTTTTAGAAAGATGTACTTGCAAATTATGGAAAGTGAAGTTTTCTTTGAACACATGAATAATGAACTTTCCGGATTCGAAGAGGATCGAGTATTTGCTGTACAATTATTTAAAACCGAAATTGCAAATTCTGCCTATTTGTATCATTTTTTTGAAGAAATGAGCATACATTGGTTGGATGATCTTGATCTTTGTTGTTCAATGGTTTTGAAAACATTAAAGTCAATTCCTGAATCGGGAGAGTTTAAAGTTTTGCCCTTGTTTAAGAAGGATGATGACGAGAAAGAATTTATTTTGCAATTGGTTAAGCGTACCATCGAAATGGATTCTGAAAATGAGTCACTAATTAATGATCTAGCGCAAAATTGGGAACTTGATCGCATTGCTAAAATGGATATTTTATTGTTGAAAATGGGAATTACCGAGCTACAAAATTTTAGCAGTATTCCAACAAAAGTAACATTGAATGAATACATTGAAATATCTAAGTTTTACAGTACTCCAAAAAGTAATGTATTCATCAATGGAATTTTAGACAAAGCAATTTCCCGCTTAACGAATGAAAAGAAAATTGTAAAAATAGGAAGAGGTTTATTATCTTAATGAATATGAAGAAAACAATAGCGTTTATTGGAATTTTAATGCTCTTTGGATGTGGAGAAGAGCAAAAAGTTGAAGTAGGTCAAAAAACGACCATGGAAATAACTCCTGAATTTAATGCGGGAACGGTAATAAAAGGTGAAATTATCAAAGCGCGGTTTAAAGTAGAAAACACGGGTGATTACCCGTTGGTATTTGGAGAGGTGAGAGGCTCATGCTCATGCACGGTCGCAGAAAAACCTGAAGAACCGCTTCAACCAGGTGAAACGGCTGAAATATTAGCTGAGGTAAACACTGAAAATTTAACATCAAAGAAGATTTCTAAATCAGTTACAATTTTGGCTAACACGGAGCCAAGTTTAACCGTGGTAACAATTAAAGGAACATTAAAAAAGTAAGTTATGGATAAGAATGCAATGAATATAGTAATCGTCGTATTGATGATTTTTGTTTTTTATTTCTTCATGATTCGACCGCAAACGAAGAAGCAAAAGGAGTTGAAGAAATTTAGAGAAGGATTAAAGCCAGGGGATAAAATCGTAACAATTGGTGGGATTCATGGAAAAATTCTTGAGATTGCAGAGTCAACGGTTTTAATTCAATCTGACGGGTCAAAGTTGAGAATTGAGAAATCGGCAATTGCTCAGTCTTCTGAAGATCAAATTATGGCGAAATAGTTTCAATAGTGCAGATTTTTTAATTCATCTCCCAAATTTGAAATTCTTCAGTTGCAATAAGAGTAATTCCCAATCCTAAAAAAGAAAGAAATAGGGAAATAATAAATAAAACTATTGTAACAATTAAATTTGGTTTTTTTTGATTTGTTTGTTCTTTTGTTTTTAGATTAAATTTTTTGTATTGAAAAATCGAAAAAGCAAATAAACCAATATTTAAAATGACGAAAATGAAATCCTTTAAAAAATTAAAGAATTTATAAGAGTCAATTTTTGATTGCCTAAAGCTCTCATTCACCAAATTTTCTGTCCAAAAATAACCTTCTCCTGATCCTAAATTTGGCTCAATAATTTTCGAATTTATTAATATTTTTAGTATCAAAAACTGATGTAAAAT
>VGML01000272.1 GCA_016866415.1 Bacteroidota bacterium
TTTGAAGGCAGCAACGATTCCATTTGTATTTCTAAGTTGAGTAAGTAATTTGTTTAAGTCTAACGTAAAGTTATTTTTAATAATCAGGAAATAATCCATCATTGCATGCTCTGCTGTTACAATCTGATTACCTTGTTTGTTTTTTATTAAGAAAATTTGAGTGAGATTTTCTTCATCAACAAAGGAAAACTGTTGAAACGATTTCATTTTTTTTAATTTTCGATCGAAAATTGAAAATTGGTCACTCGATTTTTCAAATTTAAATTCTAGGTTTTCATTTAATGACCAAGCCAAGCGATAGTCGGCAAATGGAGTAGATAAGCCAAACACGTCAAATTCGACTTCATACTCGATATTCAATGTGTATTTCTTTGTTTTGACCATCATCCAAAGTTAATTAACATATCAGTACGATGTAACAAAGTGGATAAAATGTTGTTACGAACAAATTGAGCTTTGTTAGGTGAATAAATAATATTACAAAACTTCAACGACACAGAGTAAATTTATTTATTTTTGGCAAACACTTGAATTTCGATAAAAATGAACTTTAACTTTCGTTTTACTTTAATGTTTTTAACAATTTATGGCGCATTGCTTGCACAGCCAAATAAGATGATCACCAATAAGGATAATTATAATTGGATGTTTGGTGCTTCATGGATGATGCTCGATGACGATGGGGCAGATACGAATCCCTTCAATTTTTCACAATATCATTCAGCTCCATACCCTTCTCGTGTATTTGTTGATAAATATTTATATAACGGGTGGAGCATAGAAAGCTCTTTGTCATTTCAAAAGTATGATGATAGCAAGCTAGTAAATGATTCAATTGGAATAAATGGAAGTCTTTTTGGTTTTGATGTCCATTCGAAATATTCTTTTTACAAGTTGCTCGGAAGAAGTTGGATTGATCCGTATGTTATTGCAGGAGGAGGCGTAACGAGGCGAATAATCGATGAAAGAAACACAGCGAAAGCCATGTCAATAAATGCCAATATCGGTGGTGGAATTAACTTTTGGGTTTCAAAAAACATAGGAATTCAACTTCAGTCAGCTGCGAAATTTTCCTTGAATGATTTCATGGGCCCTTCAAATTACATGGTTCATACAGCGGGGGTAGTTGTGAGGTTGGAAAAATCAAATGGTGCAGATAATGATTTTGCAAAATCCAAGTATAAAATTCGTAAATCACGTAAAATCAAAATGCCAAAAGGAAAGAAAAAAGGCAGTGAATCCTAGTTATTTTGGATTTTAAATCGTTTGATGGTTCTTTGCTTACTTGTTACCAATCCAAAAAAGTATTCGCCATCAGGTAGAGTAGTGCTATCAAATCTTACGATGTGTCCTCCCTTTTTGAAATAATCGTTTTTTAGTTCAACAACTTTATCATTTTCTTTCCAAATCGAGAATTCTACTTTGATCATATCGGGAGAAACGAAATAAAACTCAACTTCGCCTGAGACAGGATTTTTCTCCAAGCTATACAAGGTGCAAAAAGATTCCATATCAACTTTTCCTTTGCTTAGTCTTCTTAGAAGTAAACGATAAAGAATTATTCCGATTACAATAAACAAGGTAATGACTAAAAAATCCAACAGTCTTTCCATACTACAGCGATATTACTCCTTTAATTTCTGAGGCTTTTTGATATTTTTCGATGATTTGATCTACTGAAACCGCAACTTCTTTAACACTGATACTCACATAATTTCCTTTTCCTGATTGTTGGTATGAGATTTCTGCTGTTTCATAATCAAAAAGGGCTGTAACTTGTGCTAATTTCTCGTTTTCATTCGGAATGATGAATTTATATAAATACAAATTAGGCCATTCCAATAACTCAAGTTGCGCCTTTAACTTATCGAAAACATTCATATTGCAAAGTTAGCGCGGATTTCTGTAAATGTAGGTTTAGCAAGAAACTTTAACAAATTGAAAATGATTGAAAAAAAAAGGGGTAAGAAATACTCACCCCTAAATGCGTTATTCTAATATAAATTCTTTACTGCTTCACTATTTTAATTTTCTGAAATCAGATCGTTCTTTTAATGCATCTAATTTCTCAATCTTCTTTTTCGAAGTAATATAAACACCCGTGAAAATGACTAGCATGTAAACAATCTTTTCTAAGGTTATAGTTCCAGTGTAGTCGGCAGACCAACTCAAAGCAGCGAACAGCCACGCAAATAAAATGACCATCACGGGTTGGGTATAAATATAAGAACTCGAAACAGTTGGACTTAAGTATTTTAAGCCATACATCGTTAATAGATAAGTCAGAAAGGTTACACCGACAATTACGTAGGTTATTTTTAAAACGATTTCAGTTGTAAACGTAGTAAAATTTGTTGCTAAGAATTGTGGAACAGTTGGTGGAAAGAGCAAAACAAATCCCAAGCCAAAAGTAAAAACCCAAGTAATTACTGTTATTGGCTTATATCGCTGCATCAGGGGTTTCACGATAACTAGGTAAATGGCGTAACTCAAGGAATTGATAAATAAAAACAAGTCTCCAAGGGATGAGTCGCCTTTTCCAGTAGCTCCTTTCAAGGTAAGTAATATGGCTCCAATAGCACCTGTAGCAATTCCAACGGTTCGTAACATCGTTATTCGCTCGTTCAACAAGAAGAAAGATAAAACAACGACCATAATCGGATTCAATGCCATAATAATTCCAGAATTGATAGCTGATGACAAGTTCAATCCGTGGAAGAAAAATAGTTGGTTGATCGCTACTCCGAAAAGTCCACATGCTATTAATCGCGGAAAATCTACTTTGCTTATTTTTTCTCGACCAGTAATTGAAAGCGCTAACCAAAACAATACGGTTGCTCCTAACACACGAAATAAAATAAAGACGTTTGGAGAAAGAAATTGAGGCATTACGCCTTTGGCTAGAACGTGACTTGCACCATAAAGTACGTTTACGAATAGTAAAGCC
>VGML01000273.1 GCA_016866415.1 Bacteroidota bacterium
GGAATTGGAGGATTTGGAGGACTTGATATTTTTAAAGTTAAAATTCAAGATAATGGCAAATTAGGATTACCTGTTAATATTGGCGAACCATTCAACACTTCCAAAGACGACATGGGTTTTGTTGCCTCTGCTGATGGAAAATCCGCTTTTTTCATCCGAAATTTAGATATATATTATGCCGATATTTCTCAATTAGAAGAAGCCATAAAACCAACGATTCAACCTGGTATTGATGATGTTCCAAAACCAGTTAAAAAAGAAAACATATCCGCTCAACCCCCGAAAGATAGAGTTAAAGATGTAATAATTTACTTTGAGTTTGATAAATCACTGCTTACACAAGAATCTATATCCATCATCAATCAAGTAAAATCTGAGTACAAAACAAGTATAGAAGTGAATGGTTATTGCGACTCCGATGGCTCAATAAATTATAATTTTGACCTTGCATCTCGGCGCTGTGACGCTGTAATTGATCAATTAGTTAAACAGGGGATTCCTTTAACTATGATTAAGAAAAACATTTTTGGCGAATCAAAACCAGCCGCAGACAATTCAACTGATAAAGGGAAAGCTCTGAATCGCAGGGTGTTAATTAGACTTAATTAATCTTTTCTTTTCGATTCAAATCTGAAGTTAAGTGTCAATTCGTAGGAAACAAAATTTTTCCCACATTTCCCTGGATTCCATGGAGGCATTTCTTTAATGAATTGAATGAGTTCTTTTTCATATGATTTGACTTCCGATTTAACAAAACGAATTTGTGAAATCCTTCCATTCGGGTTAATGATGAATGCGACTTGCGTGTTGAAACTCGTATCTGTAATTTCATTTTCAATAGGAGGGAAAGAAACTGTTGCCTTGTAGAAATCCATCAAATCGAATTGACCTGATTTAAACTGAGGTAAACTATCGGCATTCGTGTAAATCCGTTCGTAAGTCAATGAATCAATGTAGAATTCGCACTGCTTTACTTTGGGATTAATAGCTCGAATTGGTGCCGTAATTATATTCAACGAATCAACAAGTTCTTCTTGATTTGCTTTAGATGTTCGTGTGCATTGATTTGTCCAAAATGTATTGAAGAGTTGAATATTCGTTGAACCATAAGTTTTAAATACAGTAGGCTTAAATAAATCCTCACCATTAAAAATCACAAATTCATTTCCAACCTCAAATTCATTGAATCCACAATTAGCGGAACTGCGTGGCGTAAAAATCGTTAAAGTATCCAAATGGCTTTGATTTTTATAAGCATTTAAAACGAGTACTTTAACTCGAATAACATTTGGAGTAATCGCAGCTAAATCGAGCAACTGGCCTTTATCTTTTGCCCATTTTGTGAGTGTGTCTGACCAATTTGGTAGAAGTGTTTCAGAATAGGTAATGAATTCCTTTGACAAGACTTTTCCATGTATAACTAATCGAGAATTTTCGAATGATTTTTCAATTGAACTTGAAGGTTTACAATCACAAGCGATAACGGTGTTTGAAAAACCCAAAAATAAAAGAGCAAGATATAAACTAAATGTTATTCGTTTCATCCTAAAATCAGAAAACTAAAGAAAATGACAATTCCTAAAATACTGATCGAGTTAGAAAGAATGAAATTCTTAATAAAATCGGATGGGAATTCATTCTTCACCAATTTATAATAAGTAAAATACATTCTTATTGATAGAATTGTCAGGAAAAGAAATGCATAAGTAATCGTGAGATAAGACAAGGCAATAAAATTCAATTTTATAAATCCAAAGAATAATGCAACAAGAGCAAATACAAGAATTAAACTTCTTTTTCGGTTTGTTGAAAATAAATCAATTAATGCTGCTTTTTTTTCAGGACTTAAATCTTTCATCGCCTTTTCGCTTAAAAATCTTGAAACTAGTATACAAGCGAGTAAAATGAGGATTGAAATCATGTAGTTATCCATAAAATCTATTTTATCATTATCTCATCCATAAAAATCCAAGGCGTATTTCCTGCACCGGGAAAACCTATTGGAATTTCTCCGATTCCATTTATCGTAATTCGGAGTTTTTCTGCTTTGGATTTTAGTTCGAATTGCCATTTTTCAGGACAAGTTGCATAACCATCATTAGATGAACCACATCCTTGACCAAAACCATTTCTGTTTTTCGGTGAAATTATTTCAACACTCATCATTTTTGGCGTATGAATCCAACTTCCTTCGTCTTGTAAAAAGCTAAGTTCGATTTCTCTGATTTTTGTCGGTTTTCCTAAATCGATTTCGATTATTACAGTGTCTGTATCAAATCCTATCCATTCATTGCTTTTCCAAGGTCTTGAACCGTATTGACCGTCGACAAGAATTACATCGCTTTCATTGTAATTCGGACTTGGTTTTGTAACATAGTTAATTTTTGCTCCAAGTCCCAAATGGTTTGTAATTGTTACATTTTCTTCATTCGGATTCAATGCATTATTCGAGGAGGACGAATATTGAACTGCTTTCACTTTTCGTTTTGTTCGGAAAATTGAAAGGGAGTTAGTTGATTTATATAATTGCCCATTTTTTATTTCCAAGCCTTGTGAATTTAGTTCAATGCCATTATTTATTCTAATTGTTCGATTTGTCGGTTTTAAAACACTCTTTGAATAATTGACGTTTAACTTGTCTAACAATGGAAAGTGTTTCGTTATTAAGGTCGACAGAAAAGCGCTGTAGTCTGGTTTGTTCGAACTCCATAAAACCTGGCTCAAGGCTATTGCTCTTGGATAGGCCATGTATTCCAATCGTTTAAAGTTAGGAATGTATTCCGTCCATAAATTGGCTTGTGCCCCCAGAACAAAAGCTTTTTCGTCTGGAGACATTTCTTTTGGAATTGGGCTAAATTCGTAAACTTTTTCCAAAGGAGTATAACCTCCAATCGCCAATGGTTCAGATTTACTTTTTC
>VGML01000274.1 GCA_016866415.1 Bacteroidota bacterium
TAATTTCCCATATCCAAATCCAAAATTAGGCGTAATACCTGATTGAGCGTCCGAGGTAGAAGATAAAATCAAATCATTCTTAAAATCTTGATAAGAAAGTAAATTACATTTTTGTAGATATAAAGCAGCTGAACCGGCAACAACAGGCGATGCCATGGATGTCCCACCATTTTTGACATGGAAACCATCGACTTCAATACTCGCATTATTTGCTGGGTTAGACAAAAACCACATCGGTCCTGATCCAAATGAAATGTCTCCACTTGCTGCCACATCTGGTTTAACTTCACCAAGCCTGGATGGACCTTTACTACTTGATGCTGCAAGATTTCCAGGTGTTCCACTGAAAGTTTGAACATTGTTGCTTTTGTCTGTAAATGATTTCCTATTTACTATATTTCCAACAGAAATTACTTTTGGAGAACAATTCCAAGATGAAACAATTGATTGTAAGGAATCAGGCATGACATAGTGAATGATATTTGGCATTTCATTGACGGACGGAATCGACGTCGCAAAGTCACTGCATCGTTGCCAAGATCCTCCCCAAATGTCATAAGATCCTGATCCAGTTGTTTCAAATCGGTACAAGAAATTTAAAGAATCGATTGTTCGAAAAACTGCTTGCATGTGAAAATTTTGCCCAACTATTTCTCTCCAGGTTTCTATGCATGCGATGCGCTGTCCTTGTGCATTGTAAATCGTATCATAAACTACAACACCATTTGTGTCACTTAAAGCTAATCGAAAGTTGGTGCGACCAACAAAACCATAATTTGGACCGGGACGATCTGCTCCATAAGCGAAATGATAGTTGGTGGTTGCCGTATCGCCCCACAAATCGAACAAAATCTTATTGTTTCCTACAAATGTGTTTCCTGGATTGTTTAAATTCCAAACGAAACTTGTATCGGAATCGATGTCGTTGTGAACATGAAACTTTCCTTGATTTCCCGCATTTCCTGCTGCACAAACGATAATTCTACCTTTTTTTGCATCAAGCAGTGAGTCCATGAGTTCCGCTGCAGGATCTCTTCCGTCATGACTTCCTAAATAGGCGCCAAGGGATAAATTTATAACTGCTGGTTTACCTATTGAGTCAGCAACTTTGAAAATATAATCACATGCGTCTGCGATTGATAAAGTCCAATTTTGAAGATTAAAATTTGTTTCGACAACAATGATATCAGCTTCTGGAGCGGCACCTTTGTTTTTTAAGTTTGCCCGTGCATTTCCGACTGCCATACCCGAAACAGTTGTTCCGTGAGCAGTTCCAGTTTCTAGACTTGTACAAGTGCCATTGTTGATAGAGGTGCTGTCCCACAACGTTCCATAACCGTATGGCTGAGGTGGATTTGCGGCGTTTACGGTATGGTCCCAATACCTTAGGACCCGCGTTTTTCCATTGGAAAATTTAAAATCTGGGTGGTTGAAATCAATTCCTTGGTCAACAATTCCGACAATCACTCCTTTACCCGTGTATGATGTATCTAAATTTAAGCCTTGATGAACTATGTTGATTTTATGTCGAACAATCGCTGTATCTGCCAATGCTGTTGGCGGGGCAAATTCAAAATAAAAACTTTTCAAAGCCTGGTGATTTCTATTTCTTTTTACCCAATCCGAACTGGCTGAAAAGAAAATCCAATGAGTAGTTGAATTTTTAATTTTAATATTGTTTTCGAATAGAAAATTTCGATTCATTTCAGTATTTTGAATACACGAGTTTACTATAGTGACTTCTGAATCATTTTTTAGAAAATCGTCTAATCGCAAATAACTTTTTTGACTGAAAAAATTCCAAGTTAACGAAATCGCGAAACAAAGAATAAAAGATTTTGACATAGTAGGTTTAATAATTGTCTTTGAGCGAAATTAAAAAGATTTCTTTTAAGTTCAAAAGTACGAGAACTGAGTGTAACGCTACAATCTTTTTGTTTATATTTGAAAAAAAATCTTTTATGCGAAAAAATATTTTTACCCTCGGCTTTTACGCTTTTACCTTTGCTTTTTCATTGCAAGTATCAGCTCAAGCAATTCCTGGAACTTTAAATTGGTACAACAAGGAAGGTGCAGGTATGGCTACCGACAAAGCCTATGGTTTGTTAAAAAATAAGAAATCTGAACCAGTAATTGTTGCGGTTATAGACTCAGGTGTAGATATCGAGCATGAAGATCTACAGGGTAAAATTTGGGTTAACACAAAAGAAATCCCAAATAACAAAATCGATGATGATAAAAATGGGTATGTCGATGATGTTCATGGTTGGAACTTTCTAGGAAATTCGAAGGGAGAAAATTTGGATGCTGCTCGTTTGGAGAAAACCAGAATTCTTGCAAAATTAATGGATAAATATGATGGTATTGATCCTGCTACAATCAAGAGTGACGAGGAATTCGAGCTTTATCAAACAGTAAAAAATGATATCGAAGGAGAGCGGGCTCAATACGAACCTTACTTGGAAATGATTCAATCGGGAGCATTGGATGCGGACACAAAAAAATACATCGAGGATCAATTGAATTACAATTTGAATGTTAATTACGATGATCGATCCCTAGTTGGCGACAATCCAGATGACTTCAATGATACAAATTACGGTAATCCGGATGTTGAAGGACCTGACGCCTTACATGGAACACATGTTTCAGGAATTATTTGTGCGATTCGCGGAAACGATAAAGGTGGTGACGGTGTTGCTGATAATGTGAAAATAATGTCGCTTCGCGCTGTTCCAAATGGCGATGAGCAAGATAAAGATATTGCCTTAGCAATACGATACGCAGTTGATAATGGCGCGAAGGTAATCAACATGTCGTTTGGAAAATCATATTCTCCGCATCAAGAAAAAGTGTTTGAGGCATTCGAATATGCTGATTCGAAAGGAGTTTTGTTAGTTCACGCTGCA
>VGML01000275.1 GCA_016866415.1 Bacteroidota bacterium
AATGGCATGTGTGACAAAGAAATCAAAAATGCTTCTGTGGTTTGACCCGTTAGTGTTCTACCACTTTGATCCGTAATTGTTCCCGAAACCATGATTGGTAATTTTTCTCCACGTTTTTCGAATACTTCATCAATGGCGAACAATGCCGCTTTCGCGTTGAGCGTGTCAAAAATAGTTTCTACCAATAGAATGTCAACGCCTCCATCCATCAACGCTTCAACTTGCTCTGAATAAGCATTCACTAATTCATCAAACGATATTGCGCGATAACCTGGGTCGTTTACATCCGGTGAAATAGAAGCGGTTCTGTTTGTTGGACCGATGGATCCGGCAACAAATCTCGGTTTGTCTGTAAATTCTTTTGCGACTTCTTTGGCTATTTTGGCACTTTCGAAATTTATGGCATAAACGGCGCTTTGTAAATCATAATCGGCTTGAGCAATCCAAGTTCCAGAAAAAGTATTCGTTTCAACTATATCTGCGCCTGCTTGGAAATATTGCCGATGGATGTCTTTTATTATTTCTGGACGAGTGATTGACAACAAATCATTATTCCCTTTGAGCGGTTTATCGTGATTTTCAAATGCACCATCTCGGAAATCAAATTCTTCCAATTTGTGCCGTTGAATCATCGTTCCCATCGCTCCATCAAGGATAAGGATTCTTTCGTTTAGAAGTTCTACAATGTTTATCTTCATAGTGTTAATTATATTAAAGAAAGAGAAACAGAGAACTGTCAACTTATCTTTTTCCGGATGATAACCGAAATCGGATTTGGCACCTTTTCAAATTTAGCTAGGTTGCCAAGGTTTCAAAGGGCCTGTCCCTCCACCTTTCTTTATAAGTTTATTTAAATGAACGTGAAACAAAATTACAACTTAAATGGGATTTCACGAAAGAAATTCCTTTAAAAGAGCTTATTTTTGATAATTATTTCAAAATGAATTCACTACTTAAAAGTTTTGGTTTTGCATTTAAAGGGATTTTTCACCTCATCAAGAATGAACGCAATTTTAAAATTCAAGTTGTTGTTTTCATTTTGGTTTTGATTTTATCTTGCCTTCTTGGAATATCCAAAATTGAACTTATAATTGTCCTAGTATGCTCGATGACCGTCCTTGCTATGGAAGGAATTAATACCTCCATTGAAAGACTTTGCGATGAAAAAGACCTTAATTTCAATCATAAAATAAAAATCATAAAAGATGTCGCTGCAGGTGCCGTTTTGATTAGCTCCATATTTTCATTTGTAATTGGCTTTATAATTTTCTTACCATACCTCTACAAACTAGTTGCGAGCCTGTAACGTCTTCCCGAAAGGTGTTTAACAGCACTTTTCATTTCTAAATTAAACAAAATCACATTCATTTTAGAGGCACTGATACCAGTTCGAATTGATAGAACGTCCATGTGAAGATCGCTTTGATTTGATAGTATTTCCAAGATCTGTTTTTCATTTTCATCGAAATGTTCAAACAGTTCTTTTTGTTCTGGTTTTGATTCTTTTGAATTCCAATTCATAAATTTTAAAAAATCGGCTCCATCCGTTATTAAATGAGCCTTTTCCTGTCGAATTAACATATTGCAACCTTCGGAAAAGAGTCTTTTAATATCTCCTGGAAATGCGAAAACATCCCGATTATAGTCATTGGCTAATTCAGCAGTAATCATCGATCCTCCTTTGGCTTTGCTTTCAATGACGATTGTAGCATCTGCAATACCTGCAACAATTCGATTTCTCATTGGAAAATTCTCTCGGTCAGGATTTGTTCCGATACTAAATTCAGTAAGTAATCCACCTTGCTCTATCATTTTGATAGCCGTATTTTTATGTTTTGCAGGATAAATTCGATCTAATCCGTGACCAAGAACTCCCAAAGTTGAAATACCATAATCAATACATAAACGATGAGCTGAAATATCAACGCCATAAGCCAATCCACTTACAACGAGAACATTATTTTCAACAAATGAATGTATCAAATCTTCTAGAATAAACGCCCCGTATTCAGTCTGATTTCTAGTTCCCACAATGGAAACTATTCTCTCTTGATTTAGATTTACATTTCCCTTGGAAAATAGAATCATTGGTTGATCCGGACATTGCTTCAATCGTCTTGGGTAATCAGAATCCAAGAAAAAATGAGATTTAATTGTATGTTTTTGATTGTACTCAAATTGTTTTTCAGCCTCCCGCATCGCTTCATCTCGATTTAAATTTTGAATGATTGTTTTTGCAATTCCAGTTCTTAGATATAGTTCCTTTGATTTTAATGAGAAGAACTCCTCAACTGATCCAATTTTAGATATTAATTGAGCCCCTCGAGACGGACCAATTCCGTGAAGATTTGCAAATGCAATTTTGAATATTTGGTTGGAAGTTTCCATTTTTTTTTATAGTTTCGTTTCCTTAAGTTAAGGAATATTATTCGATTACTTTCATGTTAAAACTATTTTTTATAGCTTTTTTGTCCTTTCCACTAGTGCTTTTTTCACAAATCAAAGGAGTCATTTTAGATGAAAAAACACAAGATCCAATAGCAGGAGCAAAGGTTATTTTAACATCAGGGCAGAAAACTCAGACCAATGCTAACGGAGAATTTATTGTAACCCCATCGAAATATCCAGTGCAACTCAATTTTTCAATGATGGGATATGTGGATGACTCGCTGAAAATGACAAAAGATAGTTCATTCACAAAATACCTAGCGACAGAATCAATTCAAATTAAAACGGTTGTAGTGACTGCAGGTCGTCGTTCTCAAGAAATCGAGGAAGTCCCTATCTCCATGGAAATTATTAAACCAGAATTAATCAATAACAAAGGAATTAGTAACCTCGAACAAGCTGTTGATCAAACTCCTGGTGTTTATGCGATGGATGGTCAAGTAAGTATTCGAGGAGGAGGA
>VGML01000276.1 GCA_016866415.1 Bacteroidota bacterium
AGTTGCCATTGACAATCCAATTAACCCAAGGGAATACGTTGGGAAATTCTGGGTGGACTCCATCACACACGACATTGCTGCCTTGAAATACATTTTAAAAATGCAAGGTTCCAAACGCGTTTGTCTTGGCTCTGACTACCCTTTCCCGCTTGGAGATTTGGAAATCGGAAAATTCATTGAGGAGAGTGATTTGCTAAAAGAAACGATTGAAGATATTTTCTGTCATTCTACATTGGAATGGTTGGACTTGAAAAAGGAAATATTTTTGTGAAAACAAAAACGGATTCCAAAATTGAAATCCGTTTTTAAATAATCTTAAGATTCTACTTTTACTTACAAATTGTTTCCTCGGTCATTTTAAGAATTTTACGCACTTCCTCCAAGGTTGGAGCCTCCGCATACGTTCTCAAAACAGGCTCTGTTCCTGAAGGTCGAATCATCACCCAACGATTATCATCAAAGAAAAATTTGAAACCGTCAATTGTTTTAACTGCCTTCACTTTGTAGTCACCGAAAGAAGTGTAATTTCCTGATTTACAATTGGTAATAATGTTTTGTTTCAAGTCTTCCGTAATATGCAAATCGTTACGCTCAAATTTAAATGGACCAACAATTTCGTAAACTTCTTCAATCAATTCATCCAAGGTTTTTCCGGATTTAGCCATGAATTCCCAAATGATTAATCCCATCCAGATTCCATCGCGCTCCGGAATGTGACCTTTTACTGCAATTCCACCCGATTCCTCACCACCAAGCAACACATCTTCTTTCACCATGATAGTCGCGATTTCCTTAAATCCGATTTTAGTGGTTGTAACTTCCAATCCATAATGATCGCACATTTTGTATACGCGAGGAGTTACGCTGAAAGCAATGGCCACTTTACCGGTCATTTTTTTGTATTTCACCAAATAATGAATCAGCAACAATATGATGTGGTGCGAATCAATGAATTCTCCTTTTCCGTTATATAAACCGATGCGATCGGCATCACCATCAGTTGCCAAAGCACAAAATACACCTGGATTGGAAATGATATATGATTCTAATTCTTTCAAATTCTTTGCAATCGGTTCAGGTGCCTGTCCCATAAATGAAGGGTTAGGTTCACAATGAAGCAATTCCACATTTGGTAAAATTCGTGGCATCACACGTTGTCCCGCGCCATACATGGCATCGTATACCAAGCGCATTCCTGATTTTTCGATAGCATCTAAATCGAAATTCTTTTTCACGTGCTCAACATACATAGTTTCAATGTCGTGAACTTCTACTTTTCCAGCTTTAATCGCTTCGTCAATTGAAATGTTCGAATAATCAACTGAACAAAATTCAGGGATAATATCTTCAACTTCTTGAACGTGCTCCGGTGCCAAAGGACCTCCGAAATCAGCTTTCAATTTATAACCATTGTAAGAAGGAGGATTATGACTTGCCGTTAAATCAACTCCAATTTGACAACCAAAAACGTGAGCTGCTAAAGAAATCATGGGTGTTGAAACAAATCCGCGAGACATTTTCACTGGAATTCCCTGTGCAATAAACACTTTTACAGCTGTTTCCATGAATAATTCTCCGGCAAAACGACAATCGTGGCCAACAAAAACCGATGGATTGGAATAATTTTTCTTCAACCAAATTCCAGTGGCTTCACTCACTCGAGCGACATTTTCAACTGTAAATTCTTGCGCGATAATCGCTCGCCAGCCGTCAGTTCCGAATTTTATTTTTAAAGACATATTTTTAGTTGCTAGTTATTAATTGCGAACTAAGCTTAACTATATAGCTCGTAATTCGCAATTCAATGTTATTCCGTTATTTATTAAAGTTTTTAATCGTTTTTTCAATAATCCCAATACATTCGAAAAGCTGTTCCTCAGTAATAACCAAAGGTGGTGCGAAACGAATAATATTTCCGTGAGTTGGTTTTGCTAATAAGCCGTTTTCCTTTAAAGCCATGCATAAATCCCAAGCTGTGGAACTGTCGGGTGTATCGTTAACAACAATCGCATTTAATAATCCTTTTCCACGAACTTTGGCTATTAAATCACTTGACTTTATGATACGATTCATTTCAGAACGGAAAATTTCACCTAATTTTCTTGCGTTTTGAATTAGATTTTCTTCCTCGATTACCTCCAATGCTGCAATCGCCACTTTGGCAGCAATCGGGTTGCCACCAAATGTTGAACCGTGTTGTCCTGGTTTGATGACCATCATGATTTCATTGTCAGCTAATACCGTAGAAACAGGATAAACACCACCTGAAAGTGCTTTTCCAAGAATCAAAATATCTGGTTTGCTGTAGGTAGTAGGTTGTCTCTCGCATCTATTTTCACATGTGCAATTTCCGCAAACAGCCAACAAACTTCCTGTTCTTGCTATTCCAGTTTGAACTTCATCGGCAATAAACAAAGCACCATTTTCAGAACACAATCTGCGTGCTTCACGGATAAAATCTTCCGAAGGCGTGTAAACTCCTGCTTCACCTTGAATAGGTTCAACTAAAAAACCAGCTATATTTGGTTGCTTCAACGCATTTTCAAGTGCCTTCAAATCATCAAATGGAATTGCTTTAAATCCAGGCGCATAAGGACCGAAATTTTTATTGGAATCAGGATCACTTGAAAAAGAAACAATAGTCGTTGTTCTTCCATGGAAATTTCCTTCACAAACTATAATTGTCGCTTTATTTTCAGCAATTCCTTTTTTCTCGTAAGCCCACTTGCGACAAAGTTTGATTGCCGTTTCAACTGCCTCAGCACCTGTGTTCATGGGTAAAACTTTGTCAAAACCGAAAAGGGCGGTTACAAATTCCTCGTATTTGCCTAAAGAATCGTTGTAAAAAGCTCTTGAAGTCAACGCTAACGTTTGAGCTTGTT
>VGML01000277.1 GCA_016866415.1 Bacteroidota bacterium
TATCCTGATCATTACGAAAAGCCAACCCTAGTGTCAACAATTGATTTTAAAAAGGAAATTATTGAAAATGAAGTGATTGTTCTATTATCAACGGATGCTAACCTCAATCGATTCCCTTTTGGATTCAGTGAATTATTTATCCAACATTTCCCAATGAAAAATAAGAAGTGATTAATGCTTAATTACTTTTTGAATTTCCGAACCAACTTGTATAAAATAAATTCCAGAAGGAAGAATTGAAGTATTAATTTCCGTTATTCCATTAACTTTCTCTGACCAAACTTGAATTCCAATATGATTAAATAAGGCAGCTTCAATCGGCATATTTGCTGAATTCTGAATTTTTAGAACCTCATTGAACGGATTTGGATAGATTTTAATTTGTTCATTTTCTTTTGATTCAGAAAGTCCAACTAAATTCGTTAATGTGGAATTTACATCACTTGGAAAAACGTTGTTCGGACCAATCTTAGCGACAAAAATATTACTTCCACCATTTTGTTGAACAATACCGTCATCCATAATTGAGTTAAAACCAACGACAATAAAAGCTCCGTCGCTTGTTGGAATCAAATCATTTATCTTGTCTACTCCGTCATTTGTAATTGCTGAAGACCAATTTTGAGTAATGTAATACAAATCTTGAGTTGTGTAATAAGCGATTGCCAAGTCAAAAGCATCTTGATTCGTCCCAGGGTTGATCGATTGATAACCTATTGCCGCTCTATCTGTAGCAGAAATGAAAGCGATTTCGTTGGGAATTGAACTATATCCTTGAGCTACGCTCGTGTAATGACTAATAAGTGATCCGTCCAAGTTATATACGCCATAATAATCATTGAATGAGGATGTATTTTCTCTATACCCAATGACATAGTACTTACCAACACCTAACGACAAATCAGTGACAACATAATTTCCTGTTCTATCCGAGATCGTATCGAATCTTAAAACATCACCTTGATCATTCAGTTCAAGAACGAATCCTTTAACCATGTTTGAATCTGGAATGAAGTATTGACCTCCAATTAAGTAGTTGTTATTGAGCTTAATGATTGAATTAGCGATATCTTTTCCTATGCCACCGATAGTTTTTGTCCAAAGTGTATCGCCATCTTTTGTGGTTCGAACAATATATAAATCGGAATTGTCATTTGACATATCGACTGTTTCACCAACCATTATAATACCTGAATCCAAGGCTACAACCGCATCATTGATTCGTTCCCAAGAGTCTGAGCCTCCATAGGTTTTATGCCATATGTCGTTTCCACTATGATCAGTTTTTAATAAGTAGGCATCAAAATCACCAGCTGAACTGTAGGAATTAGAATACCCTGCAACATAAAAACCTAAATCAGCATTGTAAAGCACACGTCTGCCGCCTTCTGATTCTTGCCCACCATAATTTCTACTCCACAAATAATTGCCCAAACTATCCAAATGCAGCAAGAATGCATCTGAATTTCCGCTCCAACTGCTTGAGCTTCCTGTTAACATGTACGAAGAATCTTCCAATTGGACAATACCTTCACCTCTATCATAACCATTTCCAGAGTATGTTTTATAAAAATTTATTTGTCCGAATAATTGACTCGAAATAAAAATAAGAATAATGGTTTTTAATAGATTCATTTGGCTCATATTAATAGTATAGAAGGTATTTTATGAATTTTTTAATTATCAAAAATACAAGATTTAATTAACTGAATATCATTAAGAATTTCACTTAGCGAATTGTGTTCAAAAATCCTTCCTCTTTTATGACGTTTTTTCCCCATGTTTTCATGAATTAAATTTTAAAATCACACTCGTTTCCCCAATTCAATGACTTCCAGATCGTGTATGCGATCGTCAGAAATAGAAAATCTTAGTATTGTTTTTACGGAGTGAAATCCTTTGAAACCGCAAGCACCAGGGTTCATCCACAACATGTTGAATCGTTTGTCCATTTGAACCAAGGTAATGTGTGAGTGTCCGCAAACAAAAAGTTTCGGAGCTCCATTTTTCATTAATTCGTCATATGCTGTTTTCGAATATTTTTCAGGTCTTCCGCCTATGTGAGTGATCAAGACATCAACATTTTCAATTTTAAATCTGAGGAATTCTTTCGTTTCTTGGCGAATTTCATGATTGTCAATGTTTCCCCAAACAGCTCGAGTAGTTTTGAAAGCTGAAAGTTCATCCAATACTTCCATTGAGCCGATGTCGCCGGCATGCCAAATTTCATCAATATCCGCAAAGTATGATTTAATTTTTGAATCTAAATAACCATGCGTGTCTGACAGTAAACCAATTCGTTTCACGATAATTTAATCTTCGATTATTTTCAAATTGGCGAAACGCAATAACACGGTTTTACTACCGTGATGGGGGAAGAAAATAGTAGCTTTTTTGTCCGCTCCAGTTCCTTCAAGTTTGGTGACTTTTCCTTTTCCAAATCGATCGTGCTCAACGTTGTATCCAACTTTGATATCTTGTTCATTTGGGTTCGAGGCACCTGATTTTCCTTGTAAATCATTCAAAGATCGCAAATTTGGACGAGCAACTTCTAGTGTTCTATTTAAGCCACCCGTAAATGTTCGTTCAAAACCTCCACCCATCAAGGATCTTCCTGATCCGCG
The DNA here is from genome assembly GCA_016866415.1 of Bacteroidota bacterium. Classification (GTDB taxonomy): domain Bacteria; phylum Bacteroidota; class Bacteroidia; order Flavobacteriales_D; family Crocinitomicaceae; genus UBA952. The sequence goes on from VGML01000277.1 coordinate 2,625, forward strand.
TTGAGGAGTTTCGAACTGCAAATATTCGGGTTCAATTTCATCTATGAATCGACTTGGTTCGCAACTAATTAATTGTCCCCATGTGAAACGTGATGAAGCGTATGAAAGTGTGCATGATTTCATGGCGCGAGTCACGGCGACGTAAAAAAGTCGACGTTCTTCTTCCAATTCCGATCGAGTATTTAAAGCCATCTGGGAAGGAAACAAGTTTTCTTCAAGTCCAACAAGAAAAACGTGTGTAAATTCCAGTCCTT
>VGML01000278.1 GCA_016866415.1 Bacteroidota bacterium
AAATGATTCGATTGAGATTCATCCATCGGAACCAACAATTGCGTAGCTCGGGAATAACCAATTAAAACAATAAATAAAGTCAATATTCGAATTCGCATTATTTAAAATGGGTTATCATCAATTCCATCCTTATCAAAAATATCGCCATTCGATGAACTATCATTCATTTTACTTGGAATGATGTAAGAATTCATCTCTTCATTAAAGCTTGAAAGACTGTTACTAAGTGGTCGAGCAATTTCCATTTCGGGTACCTCGTTTAAATTTTCAAATCTCGCGTATTCAGCAACAAATCGCAAACGAACGCGATCGAGGGAACCATTTCTATGCTTTGCAATGATAATTTCTCCAATGCCTTGATTTGAATTTCCATCATCATCTTTAACCAAACCATAATATTCAGGTCGATAAATGAATGACACGATATCTGCATCTTGCTCAATCGCACCTGATTCACGTAAATCTGATAGCATTGGACGTTTGTCTCCACCTCGTTGTTCAACCGAGCGACTCAATTGTGCAAGTGCAACGATAGGAACATTTAATTCTTTTGCAATTTCTTTAATCGATCGCGAGATTGTAGAAATCTCTTGTTCACGATTACCCCCACCCTTTCCATCCTTCGCAGACATCAACTGCAAGTAATCGATTATGATTAACTCAATATTGTGTTGCGCTTTCAAGCGACGACATTTAGCACGAAAATCGAAAATGCTTAATCCTGGTGTATCATCAATAAAAATTGGAGCAGTTGCCAATTTTGAAATTCGCGTATGCATCTGTTGGAATTCATGTTCCTTCAAATCACCTTTTCGAAGTTTTTCAGCACTCAATCTTGCCTCGCTTGCAATTAAACGTTTCACGAGCTGAACGGCAGACATTTCAAGTGAAAAAACAGCCACGCCTTTATTGTAATCAACAGCTGTATTTCTAGCCATGGATAAAACGAATGCTGTTTTACCCATACCCGGTCGAGCAGCTAAAACGATCATATCTGACCGTTGCCAACCTGATGTGATTTTATCTAAGTCGAAGAAACCTGATGGAACTCCAGATATTCCATCCGAATTTTGCGCAGCTTTTTCAATTTCTTGAATTGCTTCGCGAACCACATTCTGCATGTTATTCACTTGCTTACTCATATTATTTTCAGCAATTTGAAAAAGTCCAGACTCCGCGCTATTTAATAAATCAAATACATCTTTCGTATCATCGTAAGCATCTCGAATTATTTCGCTACTAACTCTGATTAGTTCACGCTTGATATATTTTTCAGCAATTATTCTTGCCCAATATTGAACATGTGCAGAACCTGCAACACGATTAGTCAGAGATGAAATGTAAGCAACACCTCCAGCAGCTTCAAGTTCACCATTTTTTTGAAGTTTGGCTGTTACCGTAACTAAATCGACAGGATTAGTAGTAGCAAACAACTCTCGAATGGTTTTGTAGATGTATTGGTGCTTTGGATCGTAAAAACTATTTTGATGCAAAATATCGATTGTGTCATTAACTGCATTTTTCTCAAGCATCATAGCTCCCAATACAACTTGTTCTATATCAATGACTTGTGGTGGTATTTTACCTAAATCACCTGTTAATACGGAGGGAGATTTTAATCTTGAAATGGGTTTGCGATTGTTTTCCTGTTGATCCATAAAACAAATATACGGAATGCGAATCGTCCTTCCTATAGTCTATTCAATTTCTTTACAAAAAGATTTTAAACGTGGTTTTCAACAATTGTTAATTCACAAAAAAAGAATTACTTCAATTCATTCATAGCTTTTTTCGTTCCGATTTTTAGGGTGATAAAGTCTATTTCTTTTGTGGGACTTCTTGCTGGTGAATATTCGCGGCCGTAAAAAATAATTTGTAAGTGTAATTTGTTCCAAGAATCGACTGGGAATAGCTTTTTAGCTTCTCGCTCAGTTTCCTCTACACTTTTACCAGAAGAAATTCCCCATCTCGTTAATAGTCGATGAATATGCGTATCAACAGGAAAAGCCGGAACTCCAAAAGCTTGTGACATCACAACGGAAGCAGTTTTATGTCCTACTCCAGGCATTGCCTCCAAATCTTCAAAATTAGATGGCACTTCACCGTTGTGTTTATCAATAATAATGTTAGACAAATCCCAAATTGCCTGAGATTTTCTAGGAGAAAGCCCACAAGGTTTTATTATTTCTCGAATTTCTTCCACAGTTAGTTGAATCATTTCTTGAGGTGTTTTTGCCTTCTTGAATAAATTTGGAGTGATTTTATTCACACGTTCATCCGTGCATTGTGCTGAAAGAAGAACTGCGATTAAAAGTGTATATGGATCTGAGTGATCTAAAGGAATCGGAGTTTCTGGATACAATCGCTCAAGTTCAGTTAAAATGTATAAACCTTTCTCTTTTTTCGTCATAAAAAACCAAGTGTAAAAATATGAATCCAACGATTATCCCACATTATAAACCACATCACGAATGGTCCTGCAAAATATCGGGTAAAATAACTTCCCATGATAAAAAGCATGTCCCTGTTTCGATAAAACATTACAAAACTTGAGAATATTAGCATGATAAAAACCAAAACGATAGATGAATAAATAGTTAAATGAAATTCAATCTGTTTTTTACACTGCTTAGCAAAATGATATCCTCTTAATGATATATGTAAAATTGAAGTTTTCTCGATAGATAAAAAAGGGTTTGAATCAATGTCAGAGAGCGCGTTTTTCGTAATCTTGTACATTCCATTTTTGGAAGTAATTATATTTTGAATAAAAACATCATTTACATAAGTTGTTCTCGTATCATATTTTACAACAAAATCAGACTCGAGTTGCTTCGGAATAATCAAATCAATGGTCAACATGATA
>VGML01000279.1 GCA_016866415.1 Bacteroidota bacterium
AGCAAAAGTCATTAATTCAGTTACAAAAGAAGAGAAAACGATTCCTTGTGCAGGATTTTTCGTAGCAATTGGACACAAACCAAATACCGATGTCTTTAAAGATTTCATAAACCTAGACGAAACAGGTTACATCAAATACGAACAAGCTGGAACGAGTAAAACAAACGTTGCAGGCGTTTTTGTGTCAGGTGATGCAGCTGATAAAACTTATCGTCAAGCGATTACAGCAGCTGGAACGGGTTGTATGGCGGCGCTGGATGCTGAGAGGTATTTGGCGGCAAAACATTGAATTTAAAAATAAAGATTAGTTTATTACTGCCTTAGGTTAATTAAAATTCAAGTCAAATTTAAATAATACTTTTTTTGAAAACATAATAATGGTATTAAATTGGATTTCAGCTATTCTAAATCAATTTATTAAATATAATGACAGAAGAAATCTTCTGCAGACAAAAGAATCTTTAAATAATTTGAAAAGAAGTCTTTATTTATTGTATAAAAAAGAAAATACTGACGAAAGCTCGAGTAATTTATTCAAATCTGACGAGGAAAAACAAACTTGGGAATTTTTAAATGAAGGAAAAGATGCTCAATTTGAATTCTTTTTGAATGACATAAATATAGGGGACATTAAACAGAATTTGATAAATGAAATAGGTGTTAATACATATTTAAGAATGAGGGAGTACGCTATTAAATTAACTAATGGGGAAAATTCTTTTGAAAATATTTTAAATGAACTTATTAAATATGGGCTAAGCGAAAAACAATCTATCGAGTTAATTAAATTAATTATCAGGGAGTTTGAAAATAAACAGTAGCAACATTTTTATTAAATACTATATCTTTCAATCCTTGGATGACAAAAACTTTCCTGTCAATCCAATAAATAATACAAAAAGATATATAAATCCTGTCTAATTGTTTGTTGAAAATATAAACAAAGCACCTGATTTAATTGAGTGTCATTATTCCAACAATCTTTAAAATGAGGGATACATCATCCTTTTTTCATTTTTACAAAATTCAATCTTTATCAAAATCGAACATATCAATAGTCCCTTCCTCTGGTGGATCAGGGATAAATTCTGTTTCTTTATCAAAAATTACACCTGGAACAATGTGATTAAACTGATCTCTGCAGCGTCTAAACGTTTTAATAAAGCTCATTAATTCAGTAAAAACCTTGTCATTTTTATCTCTTTTATATCCTCCCCTTGCAATAATTTGAGGTTCAAATATTTGTAAATATTTATCACTTAATTGAATTAATTTAATGTGATCGAAACCATAATATTCAAATTCATCAGGAGAAAATAGAACATCTTTTTCAATTAGTCGCTTTATTTTAATTTTCAAGTCTAACATATGTTCTAAATCTCGACCTACAAAAAAATAATCTTGATAAAATTGTGACATAAATTTATAATTGCTAAAAAAGGTAAAATCAAAAGAAAATAAACCTTTAATTAAATGGACTAGCGTAATTGTAAAATTAGAAGAAACCCATTTCCATTCTTTTAACCTTTTGGCTTCTAATTCTGTTTTTAAATCTTCAAATTTTAGATTATTAATTTGATCCATTTAGTAAATTATAATATTTTTTAATTGGTTAAAATTATTTAAAAAATAATCATTGCATTAATTTACCTAACCTTATCCTCTTTCATAATTTTGATAAAATGAAACCCTCTCGGAGCAAAGCCTTCGTTATAAAAAAACTTATGTGCTTTGTAATTGGTCGTGTATGAATCCAAAGCCATCATGGCGCAATTGTGTTCTTCGGCTTTTTTGGCGAGAAAATCAAAAATAAGTTGTCCTGCACCTTTGCTCCTGTTTTCTTTGGCTACAACGATGTTATCCAACTCCAAATATTTCCCACACCACAATTTATTTCCAATCCAAAATCCTGAAATGGCAATGCATTCATCGTTTTCAAAAACACCGACTTGTCCGTAATTATGAGGTAGCATGATGTCCAATTCATTGCTGTATTCATCAAAGGTCAAGGATGGGTATAAATCATTTAAAATGGACAAATAGCTTAACATTTCGTCTTTATCAACCAATTCTCTAACTGTCATCATTTTTTCAATGTTTTTTCAAATAATTCAAAAATTCGTCGGTATTCGTCGTACCACGAGTAACTCTCTTTAAATCCATGTGCCTCAACTGGATATACAGCCAAATCCCAATCTTTTTTGCCTAGCTCAATGAACCGCTGACTCAAGCGCACAACATCTTGAAATTGAACATTGTCATCAACCATTCCGTGCAGCATAACGAGTGGTTTTTTCAAGTTTTCAGCAAAATAAATTGGTGAACTCTTCCGATAGGCATCCGGATCAGTTTCAGGATAATTCAAAATGTTACTCGTGTATTCATGATTGTAATGTGCCCAGTCGGTTACGGAACGTAAAGCAGCGCCACAAGCAAAGTCGTCTGGTGTTGTCAATAATCCCATCAAGGTAATGAATCCACCGTAAGATCCGCCATAAATTCCAACTCGATTTGGGTCAATGTTCAGTTTTTCCACTAAATACTTTTTCGAATCTATGAAATCCTGTAAGTCGCGACCGCCCATGTGTCTGTAAATTGCTGTGCGGTAATCTCTTCCATAGCCTTCACTTGCTCGATAATCAACATCCAAAACAGTGTAACCCAAATCCACAAGCAAGTTGTGAAACATATATTCTCGAGAGTAATTGCTCCAATAATAATGGGCATTTTGAAGGTATCCTGCTCCGTGCACAAACAGCACCGCAGCGTTATTTTTCTTTGACTTCTCCGGTTCGTATAAGCGAGCATACACCCCCACTCCATCCGATGCAGGAAATTGAATTACTTCAGGTTTTCTC
>VGML01000280.1 GCA_016866415.1 Bacteroidota bacterium
AGTCGCAGCGCAGGAGAGAGATATTCGTCTAATAACTCTAAGAAATGAAGCTGATTTTCTGAACACGATTAGTTCGACAGCAGAGCTTACCTGGGGCTTGATCTTGTCCTTAATAAGGAATTTACCGGCTGCAATTACTGATGTACGTGTCGGCGGTTGGCGCCGTGACTTATTCATTGGCCACGATCTTAAGGGTCGGAAATTAGGCATACTCGGGCTCGGACGCATCGGAAAAATGGTGGCACGATACGGACAAGTTTTTGGCATGCAAGTAAAATTTTTCGATTCTGATAAAACTTTATTTTGCGAAGCTCTTGAGCGAACGAATTCGATTGAAGAGCTGTTTAGTTGGAGTGATATCCTCACCGTACATGTGCCACTAACGGCTGAGACTCAAGGACTCATTTCGAAAAATCTAATTAATAAAATGCAGAAAACTTCTTATTTGATAAATACGTCTCGCGGAAGAATAATAAATGAGACTGATCTTACAGCTGCTTTAAATTCAAAAACGATTTCGGGAGCAGCTTTGGATGTGCTTACCGGCGAGCATGAATCGGAGTTTCCAAAAGCCAGCGAAATATGGAAATACGCAAAAACAAACAATAACCTAATAATTACCCCTCACATCGGAGGCGCGACTTATGATTCATGGGAAAAAACTGAATTTTTTATTTGCGACAAGCTCTCAGAATATCTTGAATCTCTCGTTGAGTAAGCGAATTAAACCGTTTCTCAATAGAAGAGGACTCCTTATTATCTGGATGCGAGCTTGCTATAATTATTAATTACTTATTATCGGTTGAATAGTTTAGAAATCTCGTATCAAAGTGAATCAAAAAACTTTGAAAATAATTTTTCGCCGATACGGACACAACCAGCACTTTTTAGCGATTTGAAATATTAAAAATTTTCATTTTTAGAACACAACTCTTCCTGCAGATAGTTGATTCGGAGGACAAGTAAGTTCAAGCTTCTACGTTTGTGCTTAATTTAACTGAAATAGCTGTTAAGGGTGATGTTGCATAGCCCTGCTCGCAAATGCATTGATTGGTTTGACGCATTTGAGAGAAGGATCCCGGGTTTTAAGCCCCGCAATAGCGGCTTGCGGCATTTCGCCCCAACGCCTAGGCTGCCTGCATAAAAAGAAGTATAACTCCGATATCTTTTCTTTCGTCCTCGTATTGAAAAAGACAAGCAGATAATTAATTTGTAAATTATCATAAAATTGCTTGAACCCGACTTTCCTAGGAAACGAGTCTAGTATGATCCCAATAGACGGAGATTTAAAAGAAATAAAGGCATGGTTAGCAGCAGCAGACTCAATTAATAACGTTACAACTGAAAAAGTCAATCTTAAAGACTGTGATAAATGGCATCTTGAAGATAGCCGGGGAATAATCCAACACGAAACAGGCGGTTTTTTCAGTATACGAGGAATAGAAGTAATAAAAATACAAGGAACGTCGAGAGTCACTTGGGAACAGCCGATAATAGACCAGCCGGAAGTTGGAATCTTGGGGTTAGCTACAAGAAGTATCCAGGGTAATATTTTTTGTTTGATCCAGGCTAAATCAGAACCAGGAAACTTTCCTCGAACTCAGATCGCTCCAACTTTACAGGCCACAAAGAGCAATGCAATGAGGCTGCATAAAGGACTAGAGCCGGATTTCTTACCTTTATTCTTGGGGGCTAGCAAACAACAAATCATCTTTGACCTTCTTCAGTCAGAGCAAGGAGCACGATTTCTAAGAAAAAGAAACAGAAATATGTTAATTATGCTCAATGACGATATTTCATATAATAAAAAATTTTACCGGTGGATTTCCTTGGAAAGTCTAAATTTGCTAGGAAAAGAACAGAATCTTATAAATATGGATCTACGTTCAATTTTAGGCTGCTGGCGCCTAATGATTGGTTCTGCACGAAAAAACCGAAAAAAAAGTCGTAATTTGCAAGTGTACGATCCGGTGAATTTCTCAAATGTGAATAGAGCTAAGTCAGCTTTAGCGGTAACTATTTACGACAAGCCTGTCAACTTGTTGTCAAGTTGGATACTGACAAAAGACTCAATCTCACATATACAAAATAAATATTTCTCAGTTATTTTTTTGCGTTGTGAAGCGAATCGCAGAGAAAAAAATTTTTGGTTTCAACCCATACTGGAGCCTGTAGGCACTGGTTTATGCGCAATGATATTAAAAAAAAACGAAGATGAAATAAAATTTTTGATGCAAATAAAATTTGAATGTGGTGTCGATGGTTTTATGCAGCTTGCTCCGACAGTTCAATGTTTGTCGCTTTCGTATACGAAAGTCGCAACAAGTGATATTCCATTTTTAGAGCATGTAAAAACCGCGGACCGAAGCGAAATAATTTGTGATAACATACTGTCAGAAGAGGGTGGAAGGTTTTTTCGTGAATGTAATCGCTACATTTTAATAGAAAAAAATATCGAATTCGGAGACTTACCGGCGGACTTCGTTTGGATGAATATGGATGAGCTGAGAACGTATTTACTCATCGGAAATCAGGTAAACATTCAGGCGCGCACCATTTTTTCTTTATTACCACTCTCGAATGACAGTTAACATTGGAATAATTGGTTTCTCGCGCTATGCTCGCGAAAAATTTATCCCTGCAATTTTACGAATTCCGGATTTTAAATTATCCGGAATTGCATCACAATATTCTACAAATTCAATACCGGAATCGTTGAATGATATCCAAATATTTAGAACCTACGAAGAACTTATTTCTGCAAGAGATATTGATCTTATATATGTTGGAACAGCCAATAGCAGCCACTTAAATTTAACTGAATTAAGTCTGCGTTTTGGTAAG
>VGML01000281.1 GCA_016866415.1 Bacteroidota bacterium
ACATCTCGTTTTTTTATTTCTATGGGCAAACTATCAATTCGTGTGTTCAAAATTTCAATGATTTCTTTCTTAGACTGTGCAATAACGCTTGATGTGGAAATTATAAATGTCAGCAATAAGATTTTGTTTTTCATTGTCTTTTTTATTTTAATGACCGGTAACTCGTATATACTCGAAACAACTTTTCGCTCAGCATTCCAACTAGAAGAGCGATACGCGATACGAAGTTTCGTTATATTCAATTTCAAATATATTCTTTTTTGCTTATAAATCGTCAAATGGACTTTTTATGAGTTGGATACTTTTTGTACTAACTGTGTGTAAATTTACCTTCGGTGCTGCTTCGCGGTCAGTTGTTTTGCTGCTCGACTTGCACATAACGGTTTGCGTTTAGGCCCATGCCCGGAGGGTTGCGCTTACACGTTGTTACCCCTGTTAATCGATTTAATTTCGTTTACATTCCATTTGAAACCATGATTCTTTTCTTCAACCTCTAAAAAAAAGAACCTAAAAACACTTCCCTAATATGATGTGTTTTCCAAATCCGAAAAACAAAGGACGCCTAATGCCCCCCGGATACCACTTGTCCCTCAAGATCAATGCCTTGATTTTTTAATATTTTTCTAGCCAATGCCGCAAACAAAACAAGGTATCCGAAACAAATAACAGCGATTACATAAGAAGACTGTATTCCTATCAAATCTGCCAACTTCCCTTGAATAGGAGGAATTATACCACCACCTAAAATCATCATAATTAAAAAAGCAGAGCCTTGAGAAGTAAACTTTCCAAGTCCCGCAATTGATAACGAAAAAATACAAGGCCACAAAATGGAGCAAAACAAACCCCCACTCAAAAAAGCATACACCGCAACTTGACCGGTACTAAACATTCCTATTAACATAGCTGCGACACCCAAGGAGCCAAACACCATTAGAGATTTGATCGGGTTTTCTCCAACATAGAAAAAGGCCGCAATTTGAACACCAACGCACAGTATATACCAATAAAGTGCAGATACATCTTTTTGTGCTAATAAATTTGCAGCAAGAATAAGACAAAAGGCCACTATTGGAACTACTACTATTAAAAGCGCCCGTGTTGATTTTTGTAAATCAAATGCACTAACCGCACCTGCCCATCGACCTATCATTAAGCTTCCCCAATACATAGAAATATAAGGTGCAATCGCAGAAGCTTCTAACCCCCCGAAATCTTTTTGCTTCAACAACTCTCCTAGATTTGACCCGATTGCGACCTCTACACCCACATAGATGAAAATTGCCAACATCCCTAGAACCAACTGCGGATAACGCATAGCTCCCCAGCCTTCAGGGTTTTTCATTGCTGATCTATTCGCAAACAAAAGCATTCCCACCACTGAAATCAATGCTCCTGATAACCACAACATTCGTTCTTGTTCCAGGGGTTTTTTCATTTCTTTCACCTTTTCTGAAATGGTAGTATAAGTCAACGATTCTCCTTGCTCATTTTTTATTTCGGATAAAGCTGTCTCATATTTTGCAACTGCTTTTGCTTTTGACGAATTGTAGCTACTAAATACAGGGGTAAACATAACAATCAAAAGTCCCGTCATTATCAATAAGGTTCTCAAGGACTTATTTGCTGCCTCCACCGGTTCAGCGTGAACACCAGATGGAACAGACTTGGATAACCCGAATATGGCCGCTGCCAAAATAAATAAAATCCCCACCACCATGTACAAGACAATTACTTTAATAAGATCTAATTCTGCAATCATGTCGTCTGTAACTGCAGCGGATGAGCCAAAAAGCGCAAAAGCAACGATTAGTGGGCCAATCATTGTGCCGAAAGAATTTATACCTCCAGTGAAATTCACACGCGTTGCACCTGTCGCAGGATTTCCCAAAGAAATCGCAAAAGGATTAGCCGCAGTTTGTTGAAGTGAGAATCCCAATGCCACCAGGAAAAATCCAATCAACATACCCGAAAACGTATTGCCGAAAACAGCCACAATCATTGCTGCCGCACCATAAGCAGAAAACAGTAGACCATATACAATACTTTTCTTATATCCCCAATTACCTATCAAGTCACGACCACCAATTGAGCTTGTAATAAATAGTATTAAAGCGCCGATGTAGTATGCACCATAAAAAGCGTAATCAACTAATTGGCTTTGAAATTGATCTAAATGAAAATAGTTTTTACAAAATGGAATGAAAATACTATTGCCCGCAGCAATAAATCCCCAAAAGAAAAAAACGATTGTTAGTACTCCTAAGGCGCCAAAATTGGTTTTTTGATTGTTCATGAAATTAAATTATAGTCCAAATTACTATAATTACATCTTCATCCTAATTTTTGGGCTAATTTTTTATCCACTTCTTTTATTGCAAGAAGTGTTTTTACCTTTCCAACTATTGCCTTCGCATCAAAGCCACAATCTTCCCACAACTCTTCTTGTGTCCCGTGGTGAATATACTCATCTGGTATTCCAAGACGCACAACTTGCGCTGAATATCCTTGATCAACCATGAACTCCAGAACGGCAGATCCAAATCCCCCCATGATGCAACCGTCTTCAATTGTTATCACTTTTTTGAATTTGGTAAATACCTCGTGTAACATCATTTCATCAATTGGTTTAACGAAACGCATATCGTAGTGCGCAACAGAAACCCCAAGTTCGTTTAATTCGGCAATCGATTCTTGTGCAAAATTTCCTGGGTGACCAATGGTTAAAATGGCAACATCGTTTCCGTTTGTAACTTTTCTTCCTGTTCCAACTTTGATTTCACGAAATGGAGTTTTCCACTCGGTCATAACGCCATTTCCT
>VGML01000282.1 GCA_016866415.1 Bacteroidota bacterium
TATTGTATATGATGCTGAATCACACGCTTGTATTTTAGATGGCGTTCGTTTGCATATGGGTAAGCGCTATGTATTCAAACACAATGATATCGAAGATTGTGAAAAACAATTACAAAGAGCAACAAAACTTGCTGAAGAAACAGGAGGAGCCATTCTTGTAATTACCGAGGGAGTTTTTGGAATGCGTGGTGATCAAGGCTTGATAAAAGAAATCGTTGACTTAAAAATGAAATATAATTTCAGACTCTTTGTAGACGATGCTCATGGAATTGGAACATTGGGTTCAAAAGGAGGAGGAACAGGTCAAGAGCAAGGTTGTCAAGATGGAATCGATATTTATTTTGGGACGTTTGCAAAATCATTCGCTCTAATCGGAGGATTTATCTCTAGCGATGAGCAAGTGGTTGAATACCTTCGTTATAATATGCGTTCTCAAATATTTGCGAAAGCACTTCCATTGCCATTGGTAAAGGGCGCTTTGAAAAGATTAGAATTGATGCGAAAACATCCTGAATTGAAAGAGAAACTTTGGGAAATTACAAATGCACTACAATCAGGTTTGAAAAATGCAGGTTTCGAAATCGGCCCAACTAACTCCTGTGTAACTCCAGTATATATGAACGGTTCAATTCCAGAATCAACAAATCTAATTTATGACTTAAGAGAAAATTACAATATCTTTTGCTCAATGGTTGTTTATCCTGTAGTTCCTAAAGGAATGATTATTTTACGTTTGATTCCGACGGCAGTTCATTCACTAGAAGATGCTAGATATACGATTGAATGTTTCTCCAAAATTGTGGGAAAACTAAAAAATGGAGAATATATGTCGGATAAAATTGCATCGGTTTAATTTGACAGTTTATAAATGATTTTAAGTCGCTTCAAATTGGAGCGACTTTTTTTTGCAATTACTTTGAACACGTATAAACAAAAGCAGGGGGAAAATTGAAAGCCGTAAATTCAACTTTAACTGAGCGGAAAATCCTTTTTAGTGTTTTAAATGATTGAAGGGAATACTGAAATTGAATGAATGTACCTTTATCATCCAAGCAATTTTTGGCTGTTTCAATGACATTCTTTCGAAGATCAGAAGGAAAATTCGCTAAGGGAAGTGACGAAATGATTAAATCTGCTTTTTCAAATCCCAATTCTTTCAAATAAATCCCAATCTGGTCTGCCGAACCATGTTTTAAATGTATATTGGGGTGTTGAAATTTATTTTGAAACGTATTATAAAAATCATCATTCAATTCAACAACAATCAATTGCGTATTTACGCCAAGCTTTTCAAGTATTTTCTCCGTAAAAACACCTGTGCCAGGACCCAGTTCAACAACTACTTTCGCTCGATTAATTGGAATGTGATTGAGCATTTTCGCAGCCAAAAATCGAGAACTTGGCGTCATTGAGCCAACCATTTTGTTTTGTTTAAAAAACTGCTTTAAAAATGAACTTTTTGACACGACTTACTGATTTATAGAAGCTTTATCTCCCTTAATAACTGCTAACACTTTTCCTTTCATTTCCTTATTCAAAAACGGACTGTAAGCATGTTCCGAAATCATCACATCAGAAGTAAATTCCCATGAAACAACTGGATCAAAAACAGTTAAATCAGCTCGATTACCAATTTCAATTGGACTATTTGTCAATCCTAAAATGTTCCTCGCTTTTTGAGACAAACAATCCAATAATAAATTGATTTCTATTGCGTTATTATAATTCAATGCGGAGAAAACCGTCTGAAGCTGATACGAACCATAACTTGCATAATCAAATTCCAATTCCTTTTCTTCTTGGTCGACAGGACGATGATCAGAGACAATTGTGTCTATGGTTCCATCTTTCAATCCTTCCAATAAAGCTCGTTGATCCGATTCAGCTCTCAAAACCGGCATCACTTTGTAAATAGAATCAAAATTCAACATTTCCTCTTCCGTAAATAGTAGATTCATCAGATTCACATCAGCGGTCAGATTCAATCCTTTTTTCTTTGCTTCGCGAATCAAGCCAACTCCTTCTTTTGTCGAAATTCCTGTTAGATGAAGTGACCCACCCGTATATTCGAGTAATCTTAAATTGCGTTCTAATTGAATTACTTCAGCAATTGCAGGATCGGCTTTTAATCCTGTTCGTGTTGATGCAATACCTTCATTTACCATTCCTTTTCCAGCAATTGAGTTGTCACGGCTGAAAGCGATTATTTTACCACCGAAATTCTTTGAATACAACAAAGCGCGATACATTATTCCACCACTCACGGGATGTAAATCATCTGAAAACAATCGAACACCTGATTGAAACATATCATACATTTCAGCCAACTCCTCCCCTTTCGTTCCTTTCGTAATCGCTCCAATTGGATGAATTTGAACAACGTGTGAACTCGCTTTTCCTAAAACATATTCAACTTGGGTTTTCCCATCAGTTATAGGGTTTGTTTTTGGTAAAACAGCCACATGTGTATAACCACCTGCTGCAGCCGTATCCAATCCACTTTCAATTGTTTCCTTGTATTCGAATCCTGGATCACAAAAATCGGCTTTCATATCTACCCATCCCTGTGAAACAGATAAGTTTGGTGATTCTACGAGAAACGCATCATCAATTTTAATAGAATCGCTAATTTCCTTTATGATTCCATTTTCAATCAACATGTCTTTGGTTTGACCAAAATAACTTGATTGTGAGTCTAAAATTTTTACTTGCTTAAGAACTATTCGCATTGAACCTATAATTATTATTTCCAAAAACTCAACAATGCCATTTCAC
>VGML01000283.1 GCA_016866415.1 Bacteroidota bacterium
AATATCTATGACACACTTATCAAATGGTAACTACCTATTCAATGCTCCTCCTGGTGCCAAATTGGCATCCGATAAAGTATTCGATGACTTTATTATGAACGAAATATTTGTCGATCGAAATAATCAGGATACGGAAGAGCTGTATGATCTTCATGAGCCATTTTTGAAGCCTAGTCGAGATGGATATTTTATAAGGGGGGACAATAAGGGTCTGTGGAATTTTTACTACAATAGTGGTCAACTTTTTACGACTGGTCGTTTTAAAGATCAAAAGAAACAAGGGTTTTGGGAGCATTACTACGAAAACGGACAGCTTATCAGCAGTGGTTATTATACGGAAGGAAAAGAAATCGGTGAATGGAAGTTTTACCACCAAAACGGTAATCCGTACATTAACGTTTCTTTCGTTAGTGGTGCAACGGATGGGTACGGTGAACTTTATCACGAGAATGGTCAAATTGCCTGCAAGGGCAGATTTATTTTGAATAATCCAGAAGGTGTTTGGGAAGGGTTTGATGAGAATGGAGTCCTTGCCGAGCGAATAGTATATGAGAACGGTATTGAGGTTGAACACGAGGTCTTCGAGACATCCGAAGACGATCTTCCTCCATTTGAGAATAACACCGAAGAACAAGAGGATTCTTCGCCTACTGTTCCTGAGATAGGTCAATCTTAGTTCAATTCCACAAGATCCGGGGAGGAACTGATAGAGGGGGGTTTTTTTTCCAGATTTGCGACAAGTAGGGTCAAAATGACATTTTTCTCTGGGATTTGCGATAGGGTTTCCTAAATGATGACCTAGAACACCCCCTTTTCATGGTCATATGCCTACTATTTTGGGCGCTTTTTATTGTAATTTGGTGGGGGGATAATCCTCACCTTGTATCAATGACCCTTATTTGGAATAAATGAAAAGTTTAGTTCATGTCTTTTGTCCAACTTTCATCAATTTTAGGAGATGTTTTTAATCAACAAACAACTTAATAGGATTGAGAAAATTCAACCCACGACTTTCAAGAAATTGGGATTTAAGGAAAGGGAACATCTTCAGGAATGGATCTGCAATAACCCTTCTTGTTTGAATGAAGAGTTACTTATCATTCAAAAGGAATTTAATGGTTTTTATGACACATCCGAACGTTTGGATTTATTGGCGGTCGATGAACAGGGGAATTTAGTTGACCAAGAAGTTATTCAATCAGAGACGAGTCTTCCGATTGTCGTTGATGAAAAGAATGATTTAGATACAAGTTATGGTAAGGACTTTACTTAGATTCAATTTTATTTAATACAATGAAAGCTTTGTTAATTAACCCTGAATTACTTTCAGTCGTTCCTATTGATATTAGTGGCGAAAACTATATTAATGATTTGAATTTACTTTTAGATAGTACTTGTTTGGAGCGTTATCCAATAAGGGATGACGATGGTCGATTTTATGAGATTTGGGTAGATGACGATGGATTATTTAAAATGGATCCCGAAACCGTTTGTATGTTTGCGTATTACGGTTGTAATACACCTTTAGCAGGCAAAGGTATAATTCTTGGTTTTAATCCTGAAAATAATAAGATAGAGAACGTTCCTATTACCCCTGAGGAGGCTACGTCTGCAATTAAATTTATTCGACCAATTTCAGTCATTTGAATATTTTAAATTTTTTTACTTAAATTCAATTTTATTCAATTTAAACGATTTTGCGTTTGTAAGTACACCTAAAAAATAGACATTTTACAAGTAGAGAATTTCCCTTTAATCTAAACATTTTTTAAAAAAATTACTAAGAACCGAAGTTTCATTTGTTCAGAACCGAACACCTACCGAATTGAAAGAACAAATTCAACCTTAGCTAAACACTTTAAACTTGTCTGGAAAAAGGGCACTTACCCAACTAAACATTGAAAAGATATGATTCTTACACCTGATGAAATTAAAGGCCGAATTGGGCTCTTGGCAATAAAGCACAAAGCCACAGGCGATGAATTGGAGGATTTTACGGAATCTGAATTAATTGAACAAGAAGCCGAACATTTAATAGTCGATTATTGTGTTCATAAAGGCTACCTCGTTAATGGATTTCCATCCGAAAAAAAGTTATTGCCCATCGAAGAATTAGAGGAGGACTATTTTTGTCGAGAGCGTTATCAGCTGTACCTTGACACCCTTTCCACAATGTATGACGATGTAGCGGAGTTAACCTGGCATTATGTTTCATGTTTTTGGGAAGAGCAGTATGATAATAAAGAAGAATATGTTCAAAGTCTTAAGGATTCCTTAGGTTTGTTTTATGATGTAAAATTATAAGCCATGGACGAAAATTTTTTTAAAAAAGGCTTCTTCGAGTGGATCGCTGCCGCCGATGCCGAAAAAGTGCATTCCCAAACCATTGGTTGGATATTATCTGAGGAATGTGAAGTGTTTTCCAAAGAAGAAAGGAAATCCATTCTTCAAGAACTTTTTTTCGATCCTTTTCCAGAGAAATTTAAGGATTTTAAAAAAATAAATAAAATTGATTCAGTTGATGTAGAAATTAATGACATAGATATACAAATAACTTGTGATAATTGTTTGATTGTGATTGAGAATAAACTAAAATCATCCCAACATAGTAATCAATTATTCAAGTATGAGTATCTCACTACAAATGATGAAAAGGAGGCATGGCATTACTTCCTGCAATGGAAGTTCCCAATTGAATACAAGCAATGGGGAAAAAATAAATCAGCTGAAGATACCAACGAGGTCT
>VGML01000284.1 GCA_016866415.1 Bacteroidota bacterium
TGGACCTTGAGGACCAGTTAAACCAATTGGTCCCTGAGCGCCTGTTGCTCCGACCTGACCATTACATATATATTGACTTGATGTTATTTCAGCGGCATCTATAACACCGTTTGAATTGGCATCATTTCCCAATTGAAGAAGTACACCGCCAGACGGACAATTTGCACCTGCTGCAACTGTTGTAGTATTGGCAATTAAACTCGATGCAGCTGTTCCAGAACATAGGGAGTTCCAAGAAACCAAAGTAGTTGAATAGTACATTACACAATTCACATCGGTATCATAAACTAACAGGCCATTAGCGGGACTAGTAATTCCGATTCGTTGAACAGTGGTCATCCGAGGCATCAACAAACCTTTTGAAATTGATTCAAGTTCTAAGACACTTGACGGGTGACCTGGAATGTTACTGATATCACTTATTCTGACATTTGATTGACAAAAAGTAAAAACAGAAAGAAAAAAACTTGAAACAAGTAATAAGAATTTCATAAAAAGTTGACTTTGTGATTTAGTCAAAATTGAATCTTCTAGCTGAAATGAAAAAAAAATAAAAGATAACAAAAAGATTACACTTTATTTTTTATCTTTTTTTCAACTATATTCAGGGATACATTTAGATTACATTCTTGATTTTTTATTCTAATACATCATTTCAATACCCTTATTTTCAATATTTTATAAATAAAAAATTAAATTGGTTTATGATGTGAAAAATATAAATAAGTTATACAACTGAATTTAATTTGCTATCTTTACCGAGTCATCTTTTGTCTTCCCTTATCCCAATTACAATTCTTTTTAGCAATATACTTTTTACATACTTATTGCATTTTTAATTCGTTTTTATTTGAATATTAACCCATAATAATTAGTTGTTTTGAAGCTATTATTCCTTTTCAATGTTTTGGTTTGTTGTTGTTTTGGTTTGCGTGGTCAAACCGTTAGTCTAAACAATTTAGAAAATTGGCTAGTTGATCATGAGGCTGATAAAGTAGAAGTAATTTTGGATAATTTACAACCTCTTCTCAAGCAAGCTGAAAAAAATGGAAATAGGAACAACCAGGTTTTGGTTTTAAAAGCACTTGTTAAAATTTATGCTTATCGATTGAAGGACGTTGAATCGGCATTGATTTGCGCAAAAAAAATCAAGCAAATTGCACTTGAAGAAAAAACATCAGTCTATATGATTGATTACTACAATAAAATGGCTGAAATTTATTTTTATGAGCGATTAGGACTTGAAAAATTTAACCAATATACAGACAGTGCGATTTATTATGGAAAAAAACATTTTCCAAAATATCCTATTCCTTTATCTTATTCAAACTCGGCATTGAAATACCTCAATGAAAAAGACTACCAAAAGGCTTTAACTATTTTCTACTCGCTAAATAGTTGGAGTAATATTAATAAATCTGAACTTTATCAAAAAATTTATAATAACATAGGATTCGCTCATATGCTGGCAAAAAATTACGATTCTGTTGAAATATACTTTAAAAAATCATTGTACCTGGCAAATCAAACTCAAACAAAAAATGATGATTTTGTAAGACTTTTAAATCTTGGTATTTTTTATCAAGAAACAAATCAAATACCCCAGGCATTAATTTACCTAGAAAAAGCTAAGCGTTTGGATAATTGCTCTGCACTTATTTTCTACAAGAAAAAATTACCTCAAACACTTGCAGAACTATACGAGTCGACAGGGAATTATAAAAAAGCAATTGAGTATAGAAAACTTGAAATTCAATACAATGATTCAATTCAGTCTTTTAATTTGAACGAACAAATTTCTGCCTTCGAACACAAAGAGCGAGTTAAGAAACTTGAAAACAGCAATCAAATTTTGGAACTGGAAAAAATAGCAATGAATCGTAAGTCAATTATTTATGTTTTTATTTTAGTTGTTCTTTCCATGATTGTTACTTTTATTTATTTCCATTTTAGAAACGGCAAGATTAAAGCGCAATTACAAATCGCAAAAGAGCATCTTAAGCGTATTAATGTAACTTATGAGAAAAACTACGCTGAGCGCGAAACGGCTTCAAAATCAATGATGCTCTTGGAAAAAGAAAATTTAATTATTTCCATATTGACTCGCTTAAAAAATGACAAAGAGAAGTTTTCTGAAAGTGATAAACCTCTTTTACTTGAAATTATATCAGATTTAGACCGTTCACTGAACAACAAACGCTGGATTGATTTTGAAACGCGTTTCAACAAGGTTCACCCTGAGTTTTTAGAAAATTTAAAAATTGATTTTCCAAAGCTTACACAAAATGAAAAAAACCTGTGCTGTTTCCTCTTGCTTAACATGAGTTCCAAAGACATCTGTGCAATTACTTATCAATCGCTTGAAAGTGTCAAAATGGCGCGCATACGTCTGCGAAAGAAACTAAATCTCACCAATACAAAAGAAGATTTAGCAGCCTTTTTGGCTAATTATTCCAAAAGAAAGAGTTAAAGGTTGAATCATTTATTGCAGGTGAATAATTGATAATTCTACATCGTTCGATTCGTTACTTTCAATTCTCCACTTCAGCTTTCATCCCTCAACATACATGACTCTCTACTTCGTTCCAGTCAGTCCACCCCGGCGGATAAATGCTTCCCAGCCCTCAATCTTACCTCACCGCATGTCTCAACACCGGAGTTGATTTAGAGCCGTTTGAAATATTCAAGAAATAAATTCCTGGCGTTAATTCTTGATTTACTACGAAT
>VGML01000285.1 GCA_016866415.1 Bacteroidota bacterium
TCAACGGAATCAGCGCGCATCCCGGTTATGCTAAAAATAAAATGATTAATGCCATAAAACTCGCTTCGGAATTGGTTGATTCACTTCCGAAAGATCGTTGGTCACCAGAAACAACCAGTCACCGAGAAGGGTTTGTTCATCCCGTTTCAATTGAAGGTGGGTTGGAAAAAGCGACTGTACAATTCATAATTCGCGATCACGAAACATCAAAATTAGCTGAGTATGAAAACGAATTGGAGCGATTGGCAAATCAAGTGATTCAAAATAATCCAGGCGCGTCGTTTACGTCCGAAATAACCGAACAATATCGCAATATGAAGGAAATTCTGAAGGACGTTCCTTTTGTTACTGATTATGCCGTTCAGGCGATGGAGAAAGTTGGAATAACTCCGAAGAGAGCGATAATTCGTGGGGGAACGGATGGTTCACGATTATCATTCATGGGATTGCCTTGTCCGAATTTATTTACAGGAGAAATGGCAATTCATTCAAAACATGAATTTGTAAGTATTCAAGACATGCAGAAAGCAGTGAAAACATTGGTAGAGTTGATTCAGATTTGGGAGAAACATTAAAGGACTTTTGTATTTTTGACATCAAATGGATTATAAACTCATCCTCAAGGACATTAAAGCTGGTAAATTCGAAAAGATTTACTTCTTGCATGGTGAGGAACCATATTTCATCGATTTGATTTCGAATGCCGTTGAAGCAAATGCTCTTCAAGAACATGAGCGTGATTTTAATCAATCCATTTTGTACGCTCAAGAAACTGATGCGATAGCCTTACTAGGTGAGATCAACGCCTTTCCAATGATGGCAGAAAGAAGATTGGTAATTTTAAAGGAGGCACAATATTTTAAAGACATTGAGGCTCTGGAAAAGTACTTTGAGCAACCTGCAGACACAACGATTTTCGTAATATGTTACAAACATAAAACGTATGATGCTCGAAAAAAGAGCATGAAAGCAGCTGCTAAAAATGGCTTGGTTTTTAAATCAGATAAAGTTCGAGAATACCAACTAGCCGATTGGATCAATGCTCACGTAAAATCAATTGGATATGAAATAACATCCAAAGCGAGCATGCTATTGACAGAATTTATTGGTAATGACCTAAGTCGAATCGTAAACGAGATTGAAAAATTAACCATTCTTGTTCAAAAAGGCACAACCATCAATGACGTTCATATTGAAGAAAATATTGGAGTATCCAAAGATTATAATGTTTTCGAACTGACGAATGCCATACAAACACGAGATACGCTAAAATCCTTTAAAATAGTTCGCTATTTTGAGAACAATCCAAAAGCTGCAGATATTACGGTCGTTATTTCAAATCTCTTCCGTTTGTTTTCGAATATCATGCGCATTCATTTTCTACCGAATAAATCGAGAGAAGCGGTTGCACAAGCGTTAGGAGTTCATCCATTTGTCGCAGGTGAATTGCTTAATGCTCGAACTAATTTTGATCCAAGAAAGCTGGCTTCGAATATCGAAACTTTACATGAATTTGACCTAAAAGCGAAAGGTGTTGGGAATTCTTCTGCCTCACAAGGAGAATTGATGCGTGAAATGATTTTTAAATTATTGCATTGATGGACTCCTTTTTTGCGACGGATATAGATTCGAATTCAATTGAATATTTGTTGTCTGAGGACGAATCCAAGCATTGCGTTCGGGTTTTGCGCTATGGAATTGGTTCAGAAATTGATTTATTGGACGGAAAGGGAAATCAATTTAAGGCTCTAATAATCGACAACCATCCAAAACGTTGCAAACTAGAAATCAAACAAGTTATTTCACATCCAAAATCAGATATCGAAATTCACGTTGCGATGGCACCAACAAAAAACATGGATCGTGTAGAATGGTTTTTGGAAAAAGCAACCGAATTGGGTTTAACTAAATTAACCTTTTTGAAATGCGAGAACAATGAACGTTCATCCATTAATTTGGAACGATTGAATAAAATTGCAATCTCCGCAATGAAACAGTCCAAACGATATTATTTGCCTGAAATCGAAAATTTAACCTCATTCAATGAGTTCGTAACAAAAATTCCAAGTGGCTACATCGGACATTGTTATGAAGGAAAAAAGATTCAGTTAAAAGAAATCAAAAAAAGCGGTGTATTTCTGATTGGTCCTGAAGGAGATTTTTCTAAAACGGAAGTCGACTTTGCCCTCTCTAATGGTTACCAAGCCGTACATATGAGTGATTTCAGATTACGCACCGAAACAGCTGCTTTACTTTCAGTTCTTGCCCTTCTCTAATTTTTTACAAATCTTTTGTTTATAGAAAATCCCGCAGATTTCAGGTGAATTGTGTAGATTCCTGAACTGAAATTTGAAGTTTTCACTTTTATTTCATTTCCATCCAAGTTCTGCTCATGATAGACCATTTTCCCATAGGCATCCAAGATACAAATATCAAAAGCAGTATTCAATTTAGGCACTGAAATCGTAACAACATCCCTTACGGGATTTGGATATACTTGAACATTGAATGCGTCAGAAATCTCCGTAATACCTGAATTTTGGGATTGAACACATGTGTTTACAGTTTGTAAATTCACTGGTTCAACTTGCTTATTCAATACTTTTATTACTGAATCCAAGCAAATTTGCGAAGTCATTTCAGACAAATAAATTCTCAAGAATGGGCTGAATGTAGTATATTTCGGAATTAAACTATCAACTAAAGACAAACACGCAATTT
>VGML01000286.1 GCA_016866415.1 Bacteroidota bacterium
AAAAAATGAGGCATTCAAAGTTATTTTTCAAGCATTGTATGATTTACATTGAAATTGAATTTAAATTAGCTCCATTCAACCCGTGGAGCGAGGTTTTGGTGGCTTACTTGGCTGATTTGGAATTTGAAAGTTTTCAGGAGGATAATCCGATCTTTAGAGCATACATTTCAGAGGATAGTTTCAATAATTTAAAGTTTGAAAAATTGATAGCCGAACTTAAGGCAATCAATGAACTTGAATTTTCATATGATTTGAATAAAATTCCTCAGCAAAATTGGAATGCTGTTTGGGAATCACAATTTGAACCAGTTTTTATTGAAAATAAACTCAGTATTATCGCGCCTTTCCATGAAAGAAGTGATTTTAATGGTCAAACAATTATTATTGAACCTAAAATGTCTTTTGGGACAGGACACCATCAAACGACTTATTTAATGTGTAAAAGAATGTTTGATTTGGCTCTAAAAAATAAACACGTCCTTGATATGGGTTCAGGAACAGGGGTCTTGGCTATATTGGCTGAGAAATTAGGTGCGAAAAATGTTGAAGCATTTGACATTGAACCATGGTCAGTTGAAAATTGCGATGAGAATGCACTTAAAAATGAATGTTCGAAAATAACGAGTTTACTTGGCGATATTGAATTAGTTCAAGGAAAATATGATGTCATTTTGGCAAATATTAATAAAAACGTTTTGAAGCGACAAATTCCATATTATTCCAAGTTAATCAATTCGAAAGGACATCTCTTGTTAAGTGGTTTTTTCTTTAGTGATGTTGATGAAATTAATGATTATGCTACAGAAAATGGTTTTGAAATCGTGAATTCTGATAATCGAGAAAGTTGGTCTATGCTTCATTTTACTAAAATTTAATTCATGAGAAAACTAGTTTTTTTAAGCATTGTTTGCTTTTCATTTTATTCATTTTCACAACAATTTTCGAATGAGCGTGAAAAATTCGCAAAAGAGTGGCAGAAAATTTTAGAGGATGCGGATGCGCAGGAATTTGCAAAAAAAGAATTGCCTAAATTTTTGAAATCGCCTAAATTCACAGATAGTCACTTTTCCAAAATGGTGGAGGCATGTAATTTATTTTATTCCAAAAAAGTACCTGTTTATCCGCAATTATTCCAATACATGCAATGTTGGGTCTATCAATCTGAAGGTAAATTTTCATCAGGATTCAATACAGAATGGCAGAGTATCGCTAAGTTATATTTGGAAAATGAGGAACAGCTTAATTATTTCATCGACTTTTCCAACTCGTTATTTATGCATCGTGCATTAAGTAATCAAGGTGATTTTTTATGGTGTTTCGAAAAAGGAAATTTATCATGGAATACAGAGAAAAAATTATCGATAAATTGTGAAAATGGTAAATTGTCATGTCGTGTAATACGTCGAAATGAAGTGGTTGACAGTATTGTTGTTAATAATACTTCAGGGGTTTATGATGTTTTTAAAAATAAATGGGATGGTTCCAAAGGGACGTTAACTTGGGAAAAAGTCAATTTTGACAAAAACAAGACTTTTGCTAATCTTCGATCGTATAGGTTTGAAATGAATTCCGCGCAATTGAGAGTGGATACGGTTGAACTAACAACACCCTATTTTACAACACCTATTTTAGGTAAACTTTTAGATAAAACCATTTTGGTATTAAATGAGGGGGAGCGTTCGCCACAATTTAATTCATTTGAGAAAAGGTTAAAAATCCCTGAGCTCAATGAAAATATGGATTATGACGGTGGTTTTACATTGCAGGGCGAGAAATTTCTTGGGCAAGGAACAGAGGAGAAACCAGCCAAAATCTTTTTGAAGTTTAATGGAAAGGCAGTTTTTGAGATTTCCGCCTTGAATTTTGATATGAATCCACAAAAGGTTATTGCTCGGGATTCAAAAATGAAGTTGATGTATCCAAACGGAGATTCGTTAATTCAAATGGAGTCGTATACAAATATAGATCTTATCAAGAAGGAACTTGTTGTTTCAGCTAAGAACGAAAATAATCAATTTTTACCCTTTTACGATTCGTATTTTAAAATATACATTCACGCACCTACTATAAAGTGGAGAATAAATAGCGCCATTCCTTATTTTACCTATGAGGAAGCAACAGCAATAGAGCAACGCGTTGCTAGGATTGAATCAGTTGATTTTTTTGATAGGTCTTTGTTTCAAAAATATAAAGGGATGAGTAATTCACATCCGTTTGCGCAAATTTCAAAAAAAGTAAAAGAAACCGGTAAGAAACGTATGAAATTAACTGATTTTGCAAATGCAATAGGGCAGGTTGTCGAAAATGCTGAGATGCTTGCAGTTGAATTGGCAGGAGATGGTTTTATACAGTATAGTGATCAAACTAAGATTGTCATAGTAGAAGATAAACTTATTCATTTCAACAAGGCCAATTCTGGAGAGGGTGATTTTGATCAACTTCGTATCATTTGTGATTTCAGACCAATTAAAAATAGTGCTGATAATAAAGATCAAGATTTGATTGCTTACAACGAGATTCTCACAAGTAGAAGATCTCGGCAGGTCGCATATGCAGCTATTGATTTGAATAAGTTGAATATCCGATTCAATGAGGTTGAATCCGTATTATTATCGGCTGCTCAGAAAACAGAAGTATTTCTTGATTCTTCATTTATCATAATGGAAAAAAATCGTGATTTGCGTTTTTGTGGATGGTTGGTCTCAGGAAAAATGGA
>VGML01000287.1 GCA_016866415.1 Bacteroidota bacterium
TTTTCCACAATTGAGCATACGCAATAAAAAATCGTTGAGAAGGTGAGTATCCTTCTCTGATTTCATTCTTTTTAAACTCATCTGTTCGAGTATATGCATAATAAGCCATGGTCAAACCACCTAGATCTGCTATATTTTCACCCATTGTCAAATCTGGATTTACACAATTCCCTTCCAAAGGACAAAAAACAGCATACGTTTCACCAAGTATTTTAGTTTTTTCTTCAAACAGTTTTCTGTCTTCATCTGTCCACCAGTTCTTAAATGTACCATCTGCAGCGAATTTAGATCCCATGTCGTCAAATCCATGAGTGAATTCATGACCGATTACCATACCAATTCTACCATAATTTACTGCGTCTTCTGCCTTTTCATCAAAAAATGGTGGTTGCATAATTCCAGCAGGAAAAGCGATTTCATTTAAAAGGGGATGGTAGTAAGCGTTTACCATATGTGCTGGCATTCCCCATTTTTCTTTATCAACGGGTTTACTTAGTTCTTCAAAGTTCTTTTTAACCTCAAAACGATTTACTTCCTTTATATTGGCAAGGTAATCATTTGAGGTGAAGTTAAGTTTTGAAAAGTCTTCCCATTTGCTCGGGAAACCAAGTTTTCGACCTATTGAATTCAGTTTATTTAAGGCCTCTTTCTTGGTTGTTTCACTCATCCATTCTAAATTCTTGATTCGATCCTGAAAGACTATTAATAAGTTGTCAACCATCAAATTGACGCGGTCTTGTGCTTGTTTTGAAAAGTGTTTATCCACGAAAGCTTTGCCCAATAATTCAGCAAATTCCATGTCTGTAATTTCATCGATGGCACTTTCATTTAGAGGTTTCATGGCTTTTTTTCCGCTCAATTTTTTACCATAAAATTCAAAGTTTAAGTCAACGAATTTCTGGTCTAAATGTTTAGCATAATGCCGAAGAACTTTCCAAGAAAGATAATGTTTCCAGGTATGCATATCAGTTGTTTCGACCATTTCTGAAATTGTTCGGATAAACGCAGGATTATCCACTACGATTGAGTCTGGAGAAGAACATCCTACAAGATTCAAATAATATCGAAAGTCGAATGTTCCTGTCATTGTCGTGATTTCGCGCAAACTCTTTTTATTGTATGTTTTTTCGGGAATCCTCATTTCAGCTTTTGATAACATTACAGAAGCAAGTTGTTTTTCGAAGGTTAAAACATGTTGAGCGATATCATCTGCTTGATCCTGCGTTTTTCCAATAGCTTGAAAGCACCGAGAAATATGTCTTTCGTAATCATTTAATAAATCTTTTTTCTTTTCATCGAGGTAGTAATCTTTATTTGGTAAACCTAATCCACCTTGACTCAAATAAGCGATATTTTTTGAAACGTTTTTTAAATCTTGACGGATACCAAAACCAAAAATCGAGTTTATTCCATCTTTGTGGTGTTCAGAAATAATTTCTACCAAAAAGTCTTTTCTATTCATCTCTTGAATTCGCAATAATTCGGCTTCAATTCCTTTGATTCCTTTGGAATTTCTCAATTCCATATTCATGTACGAAGAATAGTAATCACCTAAAATTTGATTTTGTGAACCTTTTTCGCCTAGATTATTTTTGGCGTTTTCGAGAATATCAATGAGTTTCTTTTTATTAGATAAGTCAAGCTCATTAAAACTTCCCCAACGAGACTCAGTACTCGGAATTTCAGTGTTTTTAATCCAATTTCCATTTGCGAATTGGAAAAAATCTTCTTGTGGTTTTACATTCGCATCTAAATATTCAGTATTGATGGTACCGTAGATTTGTTCCTCAGATTCATTTTTTTTAGTTGATACACATGATGCAAGAATCAATGAAATTACAATCAAATTAACAAGAACTTTAATCATATCATTAAATTAATGGAGTAAGTAACATTTCCACATGAGGAATGCCATCTTCAAGATATTCTTTACCAGTTGAAAAGAAAAGGTGGCCGTTATAAAATTTTTCCAAATGTTTTTGAGCTGAAATTCGGATTGGAACAATTCCAAATTCTTCATGAATGAATTCTACACATTGATGCATTAATTCATGACCCAACCCTTCGCCACGAATGGTTTCTTCAATAACAAAGCGTCCGATCGAAACTTCATTATATGAAATACCTGGTGGAACGATACGAGCCGTGGCTAAAATATTTCCTTTTCCGTCGCGACAAATGGCATGGTAACATTTTTTATCTTTCCCATCAAGATCTAAATAGCTGCAGTTTTGTTCAACAACAAAAACTTTTAATCGAACTGCAATGATGTCATGGAATTCTGAGGTCGATAATTCTTGAAAATGCTTGAATTGATAATTTAGTTTCATTCAAAACAAATATACTATTTACTGAACTCTGTACAAGAGTTTAGATTCAAAAAGTTGTCCGGGAGAAATCATTTTTTCATCGTATGGGATGTTTTTTCCATAACGCTTTACCATCGTTTTACGAACTATTGGAGCATCGATATTGAATTCTTTTAACGCTTTCGGTAGTGCAAGTTCAATTGATAAAATATTATAATATGTTTTCCAAACCAATTCAGAGCAATACCATTCATTGTCATTCCAACCAAAGTAAATGTCGTAGTTTTTTCCAAATTGACTTTTGGCAAAATCACTCATTCTTTGCAAATTGACTTTTGTTAGCATCGTTGAGTCCTTCAAACGCATGACAACGAACTTCTTGGAAAGGCCACTTGCAATCCAAT
>VGML01000288.1 GCA_016866415.1 Bacteroidota bacterium
TCTGCCCTATTTACTTCTATTAATCGAAAACCTACGTCTGCATAACCTTCATCAGCATAACAAAAGAATTTAGAGGAAATTTCAACAGGGTTAGCCAATGAAATTCTAAACGATTGACCTATAACAGACTTCCTTTTCATAACTTTCGGATCATTTTTTTTGTGCTTATAAAAATATCCAACAGGAAACGCTCCTGGTTTAAAAAATTCATAAATGGATTCATCATAGGCATTTAGAGTCCAGTCTAACAAGGGGCTAGAAAGCGTATTTTTT
Organism: Bacteroidota bacterium; assembly: GCA_016866415.1. GTDB lineage: Bacteria > Bacteroidota > Bacteroidia > Flavobacteriales_D > Crocinitomicaceae > UBA952. Next base: position 274 of record VGML01000288.1, read on the forward strand.
TTCGATTCTTCTTCGTTCATGCTGATCCACTCAAAAATAGTTGGAAGACGATATTTTACCTTCTCATTGTTTTGAATATTCGTATACCAATGAGCAAAATTACAAGCGTTATCCATTGAAACGCCGATAACGGGTTCGTCATCGAATTCCGCAGTATTTAAATAATTTTTTGTGAGCTGTTCTTGTCTTTCAATTTTCGGAAGTTGACTCAAGTAGAATGCATAAGAAGAGTCTTTTTGAATACTACTTATATATTGTTTATATTCTCTAAACGTAATTTGTTTGCTAATTTTAAATGAGGATAGAGAATGAAATGAAGTATCCTTAGGTATGCCCATTTTTTCTGCAAAATTTAATTTTTTCTCTTTTACGCTATAAAACTTGATTTTCTGTCCGTGCGAGAATGAAAGAACAAAAAGAGTAATCAAAAAGAATAAATGCTTTATCATTGTGTAATTTTTAAATTTATTTATCGTTATTTGGAACAAGTAGATTCTTTCTATAATAATGAATTACGTACCAGGTTACAAAAAAATACTCAGGTTAAATTAATTATAAATTTTCACAATGTCTTATAATTTGGCCCTAATTGGTTCAAGAAACTTTACAAATAAGGTACTATTCGATCAGATTTTAGCTGAAATCACAACCATATTGGGTGTTCCGAAAAGGGTGATTTCTGGCGGAGCGATTGGAGCAGATGCTCTTGCTTACGAATGGGCAAATGAAAATTTTGTAGAAATAACGATTTTCGAACCCAAACACAAAGACTTTCCAAAGAAGACAAGAAAATGGATGGCGCCAAAAGAGCGAAATACAACGATTGTAGAAAATTCTGACGTTGTCGTAGCATTTTGGGATATGAAATCAACTGGAACAAAAGACACCATCGAAAAGGCCTTGAGCCGTGATCTTCAATTGTTTATTTACAATCTAAGTGAAGATAAATTAATTACGAGTAAAGATGAAATTTTAAAATACTTCGTAATTAAATCTTAAACCAATTTCCGATACTTGATTCGTTTCGGGCCAGAATCACCTAGTCGTTTTTTACGATTTTCTTCATAATCTGAATAACTTCCCTCAAACGAATAAACTTGTGAATCACCTTCAAACGCTAAGATATGCGTACAAATTCGATCAAGAAACCAACGGTCGTGGGAAATAACCACAGCGCATCCTGCAAAGTTTTCAATTCCTTCTTCAAGAGCTCTTAGCGTATTCACGTCAATATCGTTTGTCGGCTCGTCCAAAAGTAAAACATTCGCTTCCGTTTTCAAGGTCATAGCTAGATGTAAGCGATTTCGCTCTCCACCGGAAAGCACACCCACTTTTTTGTTTTGATCTGATCCATTGAAATTAAACTTCGACAAATATGCTCTTGAGTTGATTTTCTGATTCCCAATTTCAACATACTCTAATCCGTTTGAAACGACATCGAAAACCGTTTTATCAGGATGAATATCTTTGTGTGTTTGGTCAACATAACCAATTTTAACGGTCTCACCTACTGTGAATTCACCTTTATCTGCTTGTAATTCACCCATGATCATTTTGAAAATCGTTGTTTTTCCAGCGCCATTAGGACCGATAATCCCAACTATTCCTGCAGGTGGAAGCTTGAAGTTTAAATCATCGTACAATAATTTATCTCCAAATCCTTTCGCAACATGAATTGCATCTATCACATTTTGTCCCAAACGAGGTCCATTTGGAATTGGTAATTCGAGTTTCGCTTCTTTGTCTTTTACATCTTCAGCAAGCATTTTATCGTAGTTCTGCAAACGAGCTTTACTTTTTGCTTGTCGTGCCTTCGGATTCATGCGCACCCATTCTAATTCGCGTGCCAACATCTTTTGACGTTTGGATTCTGATTTCTCTTCTTCTTTCAATCGATTTCCTTTTTGCTCCAACCATGATGTGTAATTCCCTTTCCAAGGAATACCTTCTCCCCTATCCAATTCAAGGATCCAGCCTGCAACATTATCTAAAAAATATCTGTCGTGGGTTACGGCGATAACAGTCCCTTTATATTGTTGCAAATGTTGCTCCAACCAGTCAATTGACTCAGCATCCAAGTGGTTGGTAGGCTCATCCAAAAGAAGAATATCTGGATTTTGAAGAAGTAATCTGCACAATGCAACTCTTCTTTTCTCACCTCCTGAAAGCGTAGAAATCAGTTGATCATCTGGCGGACATCGCAAGGCATCCATCGCTCTTTCCAATTTTGTATCTAATTCCCATGCATCCGTAGCATCAATTTTATCTTGAACTTCTCCCTGTCGAGCAATGAGTTTATCCATTTTATCAGGATCATTCAGAACCTCTTCATCCATGAAAGCAGCATTGATTTCTTCGTATTCGTTAAGAATATCAACAATTTCCTGAGCTCCCTCCATGACAACTTCCTTTACCGTTTTATTCAAATCAAGTTCGG
>VGML01000289.1 GCA_016866415.1 Bacteroidota bacterium
CGGGACATGTTACAGCTGACATAAAAGCATACAAGCATGATAAGTTGCCAGCATTTGGTGTCGGAAATGAACATGATGAACATTTTTGGAATGCAGTTATCAGACAAGTAACAGTTGGAGGTCTTGTTTACAAGGATATCGAAACCTTTGGAACGCTTAAATTAACTGATGCAGGAAAACGATTTTTGGAAAGACCTGAGTCCTTTATGCTTTTGAAGCAGCATGATTTCTCCAATACGGATGATGATGAATCGATAGTTCAAGCAGGCAAAGGTGGCGCTTTTGATGAAGCGTTGTATGATTTATTGGTTGATTTAAGAAAAACGATTGCAAAACAGAAGAACATCCCCCCGTTTGTAATTTTTCAGGAGCCATCATTGAAAGACATGTGTTTTCAATATCCGATTACAATTGAAGAACTAACAAACATTCAAGGAGTAGGAACGGGAAAAGCACAACGCTATGGCGAACCATTTGTAGCTTTGATATATCATTATGTTGAAGAAAATAACATTGAGCGACCGCAAGATATGGTCGTTAAATCGTTGGTTAATAAATCTGTTTTAAAAGTTCAGTTGATTCAGAATATTGATCGTAAATTACCACTAGAAGATATAGCTAATGCCCAGGGGAAATCATTTTTAGAACTTATAGACGAGATTGAATCTGTTGTCAATTCCGGAACGCGTGTCAATATTAATTACTATATTAACTCCATCCTAGATCAGGAAAATCAAGAAGAAATTTTTGATTATTTCTCGAATTCTGAAACGGACGATTTAATAACAGCATATCATGAATTTGATGGACTTTATACAGAAGAAGAACTTCGTCTTATGCGAATTAAGTTCATGAGTGATATTGCGAATTAATTCTTTATTAATTCCTCAATTGATTTTTTTGTAACTGAATGATAATGTTTTTTGTTCTTCTCGAAAACATCATTTGCCATGGTTTCAGTTTTTTTGTTATTTAGCAATGTTTCATAAATTGGTAATACGTATTTCCGTCTACCTACTTTACCTAAAAACGTTTCTATTTCCGGATTCAATTGAGTGTAATTGTTTTTAATTCCAAGCACAAACCAATCAGTCATGATTTCGGAGTTTCCACAATTTTTAAAGGAAAAATAGGTGTCTAATTTTTGAAGTTTTGTTTTGCCTATGTTTTCCGGTAATGAATGAATAAACGTTTGCCATTCCTGAACAATGAAATCAGACCTTTTAATTTGTTCAATGAATTTTTTTCTTTTCTTTTTGCCCTTGACTTTTACAAATTTAAATTTGATTTTGGGTGCAAAAACATCGATTCCCTTTGAATAATTTAGTGCAAAATCTTTCATTCGATTCAATCTTCCTGAATTAATTTTTATGCAGTTTGAAGGAAGTCCTTGCTTATAAATCCATTCCTTGTAATTGAATTTAATTTGATTTGGCTTCAATAATTTAGTCTCGAGAAAATCTGCAAAGATTGTCGAATTCACTGTTTTAAAAGCAAATTTTTTAAAATATGAATTTAGGAAATTGTCGAATCTTTTACGTCCAACTTTTTGTTCCAACGTTTTAAGAAAAAACGCACCTTTTACATAGGCTATAGCCGTCATGGCTTCGTCAGGATTCCGTTTTTTTAATTCTAAAAATAAACGACTATCTTCCGGGAATTTTGAATTTTTTATTCTTTCTAATTCATTTTCAAGATCATATCGTTCTATTGACCCAAGAATGTCGGAAACGTCTTTACCATACAACTCCTCCATAATTCGTTCCTCGAAATAAACTGTAAAGCTCTCATTCAGCCAAAAGTCATTCCAAGTTCGATTCGTGACTAAATTACCCGACCATGAATGCGCTAACTCGTGAGCCACGACTGACACTAAACTTTTATCACCTGCAATTATAGTTGGGTTAACGAATGTAAGCATTGGGTTTTCCATTCCTCCATAAGGAAAGGAGTAGGGTAGAACTAGTAAATCGTATTGCTCCCATTGATATTTTCCATACAATTTTTCCGCAGCTGCAATCATTTTAGGTAAATCGATAAATTCGTATGAAGATGCCTTCAAAAGTTGAGGTTCACAATAAACTCCTGAATTTTTTGAGAACGGGTGATAGACCAAATCACCAACGGCCAATGAGATTAAATAGGAAGGAATGGCTTTATTCATAGAAAATTCATAATTTCCTTCGTTGTTTATTTTTTTGTAATTCTTTGCACTCATTACAGCCATAAGATCCTTGGGAACTTTAACTTTCGCCTTATAAGTAATGCGATTTGAGGGTGAATCTTGTAATGGAATCCATGTTCTGGTTAATATTGCCTGACCTTGAGTAAATAAAAATGGTTTTGATTTGGAGCTTGTCAAATTACTATCTAGCCATCCTAGCGCTTCCGAATTTTCTGTAGTTTGATAATAGATATTTATTTTACTCGTATTTTTGTCAACTGAAACTAGAAGTGGTTGCCCAAGAACTGAGTCAACATCCATATTACCAATAACAAAATCCGTTTCACGTTCGTTATTCTTTTCTCCAAGTGTTATTTTCTGAATTTTAAGACCTTTAATATCAAAGATTGCCGTGTCCGTTCCTTTGTTTTTCATCGTATGACGAGCCACTCCATAAATCGTTTTATTCTGAAAGCTAACATCAAGTTCAAGATCCAAATGGGTTGTGTAAATTTTCTTCAAATTTGAATAACTGTGA
>VGML01000290.1 GCA_016866415.1 Bacteroidota bacterium
ATAAATATACCCAACAGAATAAGATAAAACCTCATCTATTTTAGAGAAAAGTGCTTTTCAGCCTCTTCAGCAATATAATTTCCAATAGCAAGAGAAGCCGTAGCAGCAGGTGAAGGAGCATTCAATACATGGATGGACTTACCATGATATTCAATTCTAAAATCATCTCTCGTATCCCCATCTTGAGCAAGAAGTAAAGCCCTAACCCCTGCCCTACCGGGATGAATGTCATCCATAGTCAATGATGGAATCATACGTTGTAGAGTTTTCAAAAATAATTTTTTGGAGAAAGCTCGTCTGTATTCGTTGATTCCAAAAGACATGTTATTAAAGAATAATTTCCAAGTCCCTCCATAAGTTAACGCATCAACTGTATCACGTAAGGAAAAATCTGTTTTACCGTATCCTTCGCGCTTGAACGTGAATACCGCATTTGGACCACATTCAATTTCACCGTCTGTCATTCGCGTGAAATGCACACCTAAAAACGGGAAATCTGGATTGGGAACTGGGTAAATGAGATTCTTAACTTTATGTTTGGCTTGAGGTGTCAATTCATAATAATCACCCCTAAAACCGACTACTTTCTCTTTCAGGTTAACACCATCTTTTTTTGCCATTCGATCTGCTTGAAGTCCGGCGCAGAAGACCAAATATTCAGAAACAAAATTTCCTTTTGAAGTAACGATAGTAGATGAAAGCTCTCCTTTTTCAATTGCGGATACCTCATGCCCTAAAAATAATTTGCTTTCAGGTTGAATCGCCAAAGCTAACTCCACCATTTTGGCAGTTGCGCCTCTAAAATCAATAATTCCAGTTACAGGAACCCAAATACCACCGATAGACTCAACAAATGGTTCTATTTCTTTAACCTGATCGGCAGTAATACGCTCAATTCCTTCGATTTTATTTTCCTGACCCGTTTTGAAAACTTTTTCTAGATTAGGTAATTCACTTGGATCCGTTGCAACAACTACCTTTCCGCAAACATCGTGAGCAATGCCGAATTCTTTTGCAAAAGCAACTAATTCATGCCGACCTTCAATACAATTCTTGGCTTTTAATGACCCTGGTTTATAGTAAAGCCCCGAATGAATTACACCCGAGTTATGACCAGTTTGATGATCTGCTAATAGATTTTCCTTTTCAAAAAGTGCGATTTTTAAATTTGGATTTTTCTTTTGAAGCTTGTAAAAAGTTGCTGCTCCAACAATTCCTCCACCAATAACCGCAATGTCGAATTTCATATGAAAGTTTTGACAAAATTAAGAATAATACGCTCGAATCATCATCGATTGTTCTCAATCACATAATTCAACACCTTCTCCATCAAATGCGCTCGGTCTTTTCCTGTAACATTGTGTTTATGCATCGGATAAGGAAAGAAATCCATTTGAATTCCGAGGTCGACGAATTTTTTCACCAACACATAATTGTGTTGCATTACCACCACATCATCAATGGTACCGTGAATCAGTAATAAATCTCCTTTTAAATTTTGGGCATGATTCAATAAAGACGCTTTTTCATAGCCATCCTTATTTTGCTCTGGACGATCCATATAGCGTTCGCCATACATTATTTCATAGTATTTCCAATCGGTTACTGGACCTCCAGCGACACCAACTTTAAATGTGCCTGGCTGACGAAGCATCAGTGAAGTTGTCATAAATCCACCGAATGACCAACCATGGACAGCCAATCGATTTCCATCCACGTAGGAAAGGGATTTCAAATAATCAACACCAGTCAACTGATCTTCCATTTCCACATCACCCAATCTTCGGTGAATTTGAGATTCAAATGCAAATCCGCGTTCAGCTGACCCACGATTATCGAGCGTAAAAATGATGTATCCTTGATTTGCCATCCAGTGCATCCATAAGTTCGCTCCTGCTAACCACGAATTGTTAACCATCTGCGCGTGTGGACCACCATAAACATAAACCAAAACCGGATATTTTTTGGAAGAATCGAAATTCGATGGTTTGATCATTCGGTAATACAAATCAGAGCCGTCTTTACCTTTCAATGTTCCTATTTCGGTTTGTCCGACATTGTATTCGTCTAATTTTTCTTTTGAAGCAATAAGTAACTTGGCCATTTTACCATTGTTCGTCCAAAGCATTGATTTGTGCGGAATGGTTGTACTCGAATAGGAATCGCAATAATAGGCCCCATCCGAACAAAGTGAAAATGAGTGCGTGCCTTCATCTCGAGTTATAAGCTCATTGTTTCCATTCATATCAACTCTGTAAATCAATGTATTGGTTGGACTAGGGCCAGTCGCCGAATAATAAACGTACTTTTTATCTGAACTTGTTTCCAAAATGTCTTTTACGACAAAAGTATGCTCAGTAAGCTTTTTTTTTAATTTTCCGTTAAAATCAAATAGATAAAGGTTGTTAAATCCATCACGCTCTGAAATCCAAATAAAATCATTTGATTCAGAATAAAAATAAGCTGAATGCTCTGGTTCTATCCATTTGTCGTTTGTTTCTTCGAAAAGCGTTTTCATAAATTTCCCGGTCTTAGCATCGTACACATTCAACCACATGTGATTTTGGTCGCGATTCACCTCAGCCACAACAATAAATTTCTCGTCTGGAGTGAACGTTAAATTGGTGAAATAATCATCTTTCGCTCCTCTGGGACTGATGAACACCGTTTTATTTTTCTTAAC
>VGML01000291.1 GCA_016866415.1 Bacteroidota bacterium
GCATACTGTATCATCCCTGCGGAGGGAGTCAATCCACCCTGATCTAGATTTTGACACAATTCGATTCGGTCAATTTTAAGATCGGAAGCAATTTGAATGGCTTCTTGTGACGCTGCGCACAATTCAATTTTCATTTTACAAAAGTGGAAAATTTGTAATCATTAGAAACAAAATGCAAATCGAATTTTATGATTTTTTTGAACTTTCATTCAATTTGACAATGGTTTAACTGTTCAAACAAATCTTTCTAGGACGATTTTACTTATCTTTGTTACCCATTCACAAGGTTATGTCAGACAAAATTAAAGAAGCCCCTACTCCATCAATTGATTTCGAAACCTTTAAAAATCAAATCCTCGCCGACTTTCGCCTAGCGTGTGAATCACGTGAAGCATCACTATTGGGAAGAAAAGAAGTTTTAACGGGTAAGGCGAAGTTTGGAATTTTCGGTGACGGAAAAGAAGTAGCTCAAATTGCGCTGGCAAAACAATATCGAAATGGCGATTTTCGATCAGGATATTATCGAGATCAAACCTTGATGTTTGCAATTGGAGAATTGACCTTGGAACAGTATTTCGCAGGCTTGTATGCTCATACGGATGTAAACATTGAACCACTTTCTGCTGGAAGGCAGATGGGTGGTCATTACTCAACACGAAACATAGACGAAAACGGAGAATGGAAAGATTTAACCAAACAAAAAAATAGTTCTTCTGATATTTCACCAACTGCAGGACAAATGCCTCGGTTGGTAGGTTTGGCACAAGCATCAAAAGTTTATCGAAACAATCCGGCATTAAGAGATTCAGACACCTTCAAGAAATTCAGCAATAAAGGAAATGAAGTAGCTTTTGGAACAATTGGAGACGCTTCCACTTCGGAAGGTCCATTTTGGGAGTCCATCAACGCCATGGGGGTTCTTCAAGTTCCGGTGGTGATGTCCGTTTGGGATGATGGTTATGGAATTTCTGTTCCACGTGAGTATCAAACGACAAAAGGCAGCGTTTCTGAAGCACTTTCGGGAATGCAACGCACTAAAGATAAAACAGGATACGAAATTTTTGTTTCCAAAGGTTGGGATTACGCCCATTTGTGCGAGACGTATGAAAAAGCGGTTAAAATTGCGCGTGAAGAACACGTTCCGGTTTTAGTTCACGTCAAGGAAGTCAACCAGCCACAAGGACACTCAACTTCTGGTTCACACGAACGTTATAAATCCGAAGATCGCTTAAAATGGGAAGCTGAATACGATTGTATCCAAAAATTCAAGGAATGGATATTAGCATTTGATGCAAACGGGTTGAAACTTGCTGAAGAATCTGAAATTGAACAAATTCAAAAGGAAGCCAAGGAACGTGTTCGTGAAGCAAAAAATAGTTCCTGGAAAGCTTTTTCAGATACAATCAAAACCGATTTGAATGAAGTAGTTGGGATTCTTAAATCGTTAGCGAACGAAAGCTCAAACGGCGTTTTCATTGCAAAAGAAGCAGAAGCTTTGGAAAAAGCATTCGAACCAATAAGAAAGGATGTTTTAAACACAGCTCGAAAAGTTTTACGAATGGTTCGAGAAGAAAACACACCCTCAAAATCTGCTTTAGCTACTTGGATTCAAAAAAGTTTAGCCGACAATTTTGATCGATATAGTTCACATCTTCATTCAGAATCAACTAAAAATGCGCTCAAAATAAATCCAATTGCTCCACAATATGATTCGGACATAAAAATGGAGGATGGACGAATCATTCTTCGTGAAAACTACCGAAAACTTTTAGAGAAACACCCAGAAATGCTTGTTTTCGGAGAAGATGCGGGTAAAATTGGCGGTGTAAACCAAACCTTGGAAGGATTGCAAGAGCAATTTGGAGAAATACGAGTTTTTGACACTGGAATTCGTGAATGCACAATAATTGGTCAAGGAATTGGCATGGCAATGCGTGGTTTGCGTCCTGTTGCTGAAATTCAATACTTGGACTATTTGCTTTATGCCTTACAAATTATGTCGGATGACTTGGCAACCGTTCAATACCGAACCAAAGGTGGACAGAAAGCACCATTAATTATTTCTACGCGTGGTCACAGACTAGAAGGAATTTGGCACAGCGGCTCTCCGATGGGAATGATTGTCAATGCCTTGCGTGGAATTTATGTTTGTGTACCAAGAAATATGACCAAAGCAGCAGGTTTCTACAATACTTTAATGGCTGCAGACGAGCCAGCACTTGTTGTTGAACCATTGAATGGGTATCGAACCAAAGAACGAATGCCAATTAATGTTGGTGAATTTAGAGAACCATTAGGAATTCCTGAAATTGTAAAAGAAGGAACAGATATTACACTCGTTTCCTATGGATCGACGTTTAATTTATGTCAAGTTGCTGCCCAAACGTTAGAAGAAATGGGTATTTCAGTTGAATTGATTGACGTTCAAACGCTTTTACCTTTCGACATCAATCATATGATTTCTGAATCGTTGAAAAAAACGAATCGCTTGTTAATTGTCGATGAAGATGTCAGCAGCGGCGCAACAGCATTTATGTTGGATAAAATTTTGGTAGAACAAAAAGGATATTACCATTTGGATTCGGCACCTGCAACATTGAGCGCCAAAGACCACAGGCCTGCTTACGGAACAGATGGTGATTATTTCTCAAAGCCAAGCATTGACGATATAGTAGAAAAG
>VGML01000292.1 GCA_016866415.1 Bacteroidota bacterium
AAGAGAACGATTTTTTGTCTATTGGGTAATAGAAAATGACAAAAAGATACTAATCCGCCAGCGCAATGAAGAAGATATATGGAAAAATATGTTTGAATTCCCATCAGTTGAGTTTGGATCCAAAGAAGAAAAGGAGATCTACTTGAACGACAATAGGCAATATGATCAAAAATCTCTTAAGCATGTTCTATCTCATCAGCATATTTTCGCAACTTTTATAGAAGCTGTCTACGGCCAAAACGATTTGTTTTCTGATGCTAAATGGATAGGAATAGAAGACCTGCAGGCTATTCCATTCCCTCGATTAATCACAAAGTTTCTAGAAACGAGGAGCTAAAAAAATGTGTTGTGTTGGTTTTATTATCTTTGTTAAAAAATAATGATGACACAGATTCGAAAGTCAACACAATCAGATACAGCCAAAGTTCAAGTTTGGATAATTGGAAAGTCAAAGAATAAAAATTTTCCTGAAGAGATATCGAATTTAATAGCAAAACTACAAGAAAAAAAAGATGGATCTTGGGATTACATTAAAGGCGTGGATTCATATTCCATAGTTATTCAAAATACAGACGACGATGAGGAATTTAGAATTATTGGCGCAGAACTCGTTAATTTGGTGGCAAAGGAGTTTTCGGAAATTCAAATTCACGCTAAAGAGCAAAGAGCATTAGTTTTAGCCGAAGGGATAGCATTGGCGAATTATCAATTTTTACAACACTTTAGTAAACCTACTAAAAACAGTCTTTCGACCATTTTGCTTAATAATGAAATTGGAGATCAAGAAATAAACGAACTTAACAATACCATTAAGGCCGTTTATTGGGCAAGAAACGTTGTTAACACTCCGGTTTCTCATTTAAATGCCACCCAACTTGCGGATGAGGTAGTGAAATTAGGAGAAGAGGCTAAATTTTCTGTACAAGTGCTGCAAAAGGCTCAAATAGAATCGTTGAAAATGGGTGGATTACTTGCAGTTAATAGAGGTTCAATCGACCCACCAACGTTTACCATAGCAGAGTATAAGCCGAAAAAACCGGTTAATAAGCAACCATTAGTGTTAGTAGGTAAAGGTGTTGTGTATGATACCGGCGGTTTAAGTTTAAAACCTACTCCTGGATCAATGGACACCATGAAAAGCGATATGGCGGGAGCAGCCGCAGTTATTGGAGCCATTTATTTAGCAGCTTTACAGAAATCAAATGTACACATGATTGTACTAGTTCCGGCAACAGATAATCGTCCAGGAATGAACGCATACACCCCAGGCGATGTAATTACAATGTTTAACGGTTCTACTGTAGAAGTACTGAATACCGACGCTGAAGGTAGAATGATTCTTGCCGATGCATTGAGTTATGCGGATAAATTTGACCCTGAATTAGTTATTGACGCGGCAACATTAACTGGAGCTGCTGTAAGAGCAATTGGCACTGAAGCGAGTATTGTCATGGGCAATGCGAAAGACAAGTATTTTGAAAGTTTAGAAAAGTCGGGAAGAATTGTACATGAGCGCGTGGTAAGATTTCCGTTTTGGGATGATTATAGAAAGCACATGCTCTCAAAAATAGCCGATTTAAAGAATATTGGAACAGCAAATGCGGGGATGATTTCTGCAGGTAAATTTTTAGAAACGTTTGTTAAAGCTCCATACATACACATGGACGTTGCTGGACCAACGTGGCTCGACTCAAAAGAGAATTACAAAGGAGTTGGCGGTACGGGTTGCGGAGTAAGATTGCTTTATCAGTTTGTTAAATTACATTATAAAAAATGACAGATAAAATTGAGAAAACCCCAGTTGTTGGCATTACAATCGGAGAAATAAACGGAATTGGCCCAGAGGTAATTGTAAAAGCCTTACGCGACAACAGGATTCTTGCGTCTTTTACGCCAATTATATACGGTACAAACAAAGCTATTTCGTATTATAAGAAATCTTTAAATATGCATGAATTTAATTTTCAGACGATTAAGTCTGCAAACGAAGTTCAACAAAAGAAAATAAATTTAATTAATGTTACCTCTGAAGAAACCGAAATTACGCCAGGTACTCCAACAGAACATTCAGGTAAAGTTAGTTTTCAAGCGTTAGAAAGCGCCACACAGGATTTATCAGAAGGAAAAATCGACGTGTTGGTGACTGCCCCAATTTCCAAAGAAAATATTCAAAAGGCTGGATTTAATTTTCCTGGTCATACGGAATATCTAGCTGAAATGTCTGGTGTTAAAGAAGCACTCATGATTCTCACATCAGGGGATTTACGTGTAGCACTTGTAACAACACACATTCCTGTTTCTGAGGTTAGCAAACACCTAACAAAGGATAATCTCGTAGCTAAAATCAAGTCACTTGAGGCATCATTAAAAAAGGACTTCAATATCGTAAAACCAAAGATTGCAGTTTTTGGCTTAAATCCGCATGCCGGTGAAAATGGAAAAATAGGTTCAGAAGAACAACAAATCATAATACCTGCAATCCAACAATTAAAAAACGAAGGATTACTTGTTTACGGCCCTTTTGCAGCAGATGGTTTCTTTGGAAGTCATGCAAGAAATCAGTACGACGGTGTTTTGGCAATGTATCACGATCAAGGACTTGCCGCATTTAAAGCCCTAGCCTTTGAAGATGGTGTAAATTATTCCGCA
>VGML01000293.1 GCA_016866415.1 Bacteroidota bacterium
GGACTTGAAAAACATGTTGAACGATTTGAAAAAGACCACGACGATTATAATTCAATTATGGTGAAGGCACTTGCAGATCGATTTGCTGAAGCACTTGCGGAATACATGCATCGTGAAGTCAGAATAAAATTTTGGGGGTATGCAGTAAATGAAAATTTAAATAATGAAGATTTGATTAAAGAATCTTATCGTGGAATTCGCCCTGCTCCAGGTTATCCTGCGTGTCCAGATCACTTGGAAAAAATTGGATTATTTAACCTTTTGAACGCAACTGAATTAACAGGTGTTTCGCTTACAGAAACATTAGCCATGCTGCCCGCTTCGTCAGTTAGTGGCTGGTATTTTGGGCATCCTGAAGCGAAATATTTTGGTCTAGGAAAAATTAATGAAGACCAATTGCAAAATGTTGCCCAAAGAAAAAAAATGGAAGCTTTTGAATTGAAAAAATGGTATACTAGTTTTATGAATGATTGATGTTCATTGCAACTTTTTTTTTAAAAAAAACGTCTTTTTTTTTATCTTTATCCACATATTTAAAATAGAATAATGATAAAATTATTTCTTGTTGCAGTTCTTTTTTGCTCAAGTACAATCGTTTTAGGTCAATTACCAATAGCCAATTTTACAGCTACACCAGTGAGTGTTTGCCAAGGTCAACCAGTAACTTTTACAAATACTTCATCACAAAATGGAGGGTCAGCCATAACGCAATATGCCTGGGACTTTGGAGACGGTTTCAGTGACTCGATTCCGAACACAACTCATATTTACAATACCCCTGGCACATACAGTGTAACACTGACAGTTACAAATGCAAACGGACAGGCTGATTTTGAATTAAAACCTTCTTACATCGTTGTTAAACCAGCTCCAACAGCTTCGTTTAGCGTGAACGGTTTAGGTTGTACAGTTCCATTGACAGTTACCTTTGCAAATACAGGAAGTTTAGGATCCAATTATTCCTACAGTTGGAATTTTGGAAATACACAAATTTCCACCGCAGCGAATCCGCCATCACAGACCTATACTTCTGCAGGTACCTATAACGTAACATTAACCATCACAAATACTACTTCTCAATGCACCTCTACTGTTACACAGCCATTAGTAGTTTCAAATTATCAGGCTGGAATGACATTACCATCCGTAGCTTGCGTTAATCAACAAGTGGATATATTAGATAATTCAACAGCAGGAGCAAATACTTGGAATTGGAACATTTCTCCATCTACTGGAAGTTATGCTAATGGAACAAGTTCTTCCTCCCAAAATCCTTCTTATATTTTTACTGCACCTGGTACCTATACCATTCAATTAGCATCTCAAAATACGGCTTCAGGATGTTCAGGTAGTACCTCGCAAACAATCACAGTTCAACCGACACCAGTTCCATCTTTTACTGCTACTCCTTTAACCAATTGTGCTCCTTCGAATGTAACCTTTACGAATACTTCAGTAGGAGGAACATCCTATGTTTGGACTTTCGGAGATTTTGCATCAGGGACCGATAACACATCTGCTCAAACGTCTCCGTCACATACATATAACAACAATGGAACTTATGACGTAACGCTTACAATGACCACAGCGGCAGGATGTGTTGGGGTGACAACATTAAATGACTATATTACTATAACAGATGTTTTAGTTGACTTTGAAGCAGATGTCACGGGAGGATGTGTGCCACTAACCGTAAATTTTAATGATCTTTCAATAGATCCAAATCCTACTAATCAGATTGTTTCATGGAACTGGAATTTTGGAGGAGGAACACCAAGCACATTTAATGGTCAAAGCCCACCTCCGGTAACATACGGAATTGGGGTTTATGATGTTAGTTTGACAGTTACAACACAATCTGGATGTACGGGTACAATAACAATGAATGATTACATCACTGTTGGTGATATTTTGGGATTGAGCTTTAGCGTTGATACCACTATTAATTGTATCAAAACAGATTTTGAATTTACGTCAAACGTCATTACTAACCCACCAAACCCGAATCCTTCAGAAATAACATACTTCTGGGATTTTACGGATGGTACATCAACTGATCAAAATCCTCAATATCAATTCACTTCTGATACAGGGTATTTTGACGTGCAACTTGTTGTAGATTTTAGAGGTTGTAAAGATTCCATTGAATTTCAAGATTTTATATATATAAACGCCCCTATAGCTAACTTTACGCCTGCAAATACTTTGTATTGTAATCAGGGGCCGGCTCAAACTGTACAATTTACGGATGATGCTACTCACGGCCAAACAACTGATGATATATTAATGATTTGGCAATGGGAAAATCCAAATCTTACTCCTAATACTGTTCTTGACGATCCTCAATTGGATGATGCAAATGCTGGAAATGTATCTCATCAATATACCAATTACGGTTCATATACTATTCAACAAGCGATTTATAATTACACCACAGGTTGTAGCGACAGTACCACAGCAACAGTTGATATTTCCACAGTAAATGCTGGCTTTACATACTCTAATGATACAATTTGTAATGGTGATACGTTGGATTTGTTTGATCAAAGTACTTCATGGATTACTCATCCTTTGTCTAGTTGGGTATTTAACATGGGTAACAATCCTCCAGGAATCGTAAATA
>VGML01000294.1 GCA_016866415.1 Bacteroidota bacterium
ATTTCAAATATATTCTTTTTTGCTTATAAATCGTCAAATGGACTTTTTATGAGTTGGATACTTTTTGTACTAACATGTGTGTAAATTTCGGTTGTTTTGCTACTCGCATGACCAAGTAATTCTTGAATGTAACGCAAATCAGTTCCGTTTTCCAAAAGATGAGTGGCGTAACTATGGCGCAACCAATGCAAGGTAACTGGTTTTGAAATACCTGTCTTCTTGAGTGCTTGTTTAAGCACAAGTTGTAGGCTTCTTTTGTCATAAGGTTGTCCAACGGTTTGCCCTTCAAATAAATAATTCTTAGGCTTGTTTGTTTTGTAGTAATCACGCAACATTTCCAAAATTTTCGGACTCAAAGGCACAATTCGATCCTTTTTCCCTTTGGAGTTTTTGATTATCACAATGTTCCTCCTTGAATCAATGTGCTGAGGAGTGAGTGCTATTAATTCGCCGCAACGTAATCCACAACTATAGATCAAACTCAACATTACTTTGTGCTTTAAGTTATTGTGTGCATCTAAAATTGATTTTACTTCTTTTTTGCTCAAAATATTTGGCAGCGGTTTAGCGCGCCTCGGTCGGTGAACTAATTCCGGATTTAATTTTTTACCTTTTCTTGTCCAATAAAAGAGCTTAATGGCGTTCACAATTTGATTTTGAAAACTAGAAGATAAATTCTGCTCCAAAATATAGCTGTTATTGAAGATTATTAAATCTTCATTTTCAATGTCATCAATTGCTTTGTTATCAAAATAGCGCAAAAAGAGAGATAATGCTTCTGAATAAGTTTTGATTGTGTTTTCGCTGTATCGTTTGCTCATTAGATGTTTCTTGAAGTTTGATAATTCCAATTTCCGATCTTCAGATAATGGTTCAAGTTCAATTTTTCTGAGATTTGGTCGTGGAGTAATGTCCTTTTTTTCTTTTTTCCATTCGCTTAAATCAATCCAAGCAATTCCTCGAAAAGTATTGAAAAGTTGAGGTAACGTTGTGGGTTTTTTCAATAAAATCCAGATTTTTTCCTCTTTGCTCCATTTTGCTCCTTCTATATTTTTCATCTTCAAAAACAAGTGTTCGTTGAAAGGATGCCAAATCTTTATTTCATTTGGGTTTACTGATTTTTTAATGTAAATTTTGTTCATGACTATTATTTCTGTTCACCTTAAGTTAGTGAAATAATTCATTTAAATCAGCATATATATCTTGAAAACCTCTTGTATTTTACATTGAAAATAGATTATGAAAACTTAAAGTGTGTATTGAAAATTACCAAGCTTATTAATACTTCACTACAAAATGTTCTTTTTGTTGCTGAGGTCTTGGAGAAATAAGTCCCATTCGAAATAAATCAATGGTTAAATTGTAACTTTTATCTTCTTTAATGTTATTCCAAGCGTCGCACATAGATTGACTCCAACGAATGTCATCCAACAAAAAAATGGATTCGGAATGCGCGATAGGTTTCAATTTTTCCAAATAATTCAAAAGTGCATTTCCATCATGGTGCCCATCGATGAATATGAAGTCGAACTTCTGATTTTGCGATGCATTTAAAAACTTGTCAAACGTTTGATTAATGAGTTTTATGTTTGAAAATTGATTCAACAATTGACTTGATGTAAAGTGGTGCGTTTCAGGGCAAGCCTCCAAACTTGTAATTTTACTAGATGGATTTCCCAAATGAAGATTCAAAGTTCCAATTCCTAAGGAAGTTCCGAACTCCAGTACATTATTAAATTCGAAATGTCGATTCAATTGATAAAGTAATTTTCCGAATTTGCCTTTGCTTGAACTAGTCTTGTATATTTTATTGATTAGCCGTTCAGTTCCCATTTTCCTCGAACCGGCACCAAAATCCTGAATGTGAATTTTAGAATTATTGGATTTCAATTTCGATTCATATTCTTGCAATAAAATTTCATCGGCTTTTTCTCGTTTGATTTTGAAACATTTATCACTTAAATCGTAAACAAAAGGCGAATGAATACCATGTCGGTTTTTAGCAAGCCACTGATATCGTATAAATTCGAAAATTAAATTCACACTACAAAGAAACAATTTTCAAATCGAATGACAACCTACACAACAACCGAAGAAAAAATTGAACACCAGCGAAAACTTGTTTTCTCTGAAAATCCGACCTTAAAAATTATTGCACCATGTACGGTTGGAAATGGGATTTTGCGTTTTTCAGAAGTCGAAATTCAACAATTCGTAGGTTTCTTTAAAAAGGAGGAGAAAAAGATAAATCTTTTCATTCCTGCATCAGGCTCAGGTTCACGGATGTTCGAATTTCTCTTTGATTTCTTAGAGGAGCCAAATGAAAGTAATCGTGCGCAAGTTGAACGTTTTTTGAATAGAATTCAGTCGTTTGCATTTTACAGACAACTTCCGTTGGACAAACAAAAAGAAATTAAAGATTTTCAAATTTCTTTGCGTGAAATTGTTTCTTATCTTTTAAATAAAGATGGAATGGGTTACGGCGAATTACCGAAAGGACTTATTCCGTTTCACATTCTAGATCCATTTATTCTAAATCCATTTCAAGAACACATCATTCAAGGAAGCCGTTTGTATTCAAAAGAAACT